>JANYFV010000528.1 GCA_025359635.1 Undibacterium sp.
GATCGTCAAGTTTGGCGATAACTGATTTTTAATTGACCCTCTGGAGTAACTTATGTCTCTCGTATCTATGCGTCAACTGCTCGACCATGCTGCTGAAAATGCTTATGGCCTGCCTGCTTTTAATGTCAATAATTTGGAGCAAATTACGGCCATTATGGAAGCCGCGCACGAAGTCGGTTCGCCCGTCATCATGCAAGCGTCTGCCGGTGCGCGCAAATATGCGGGAGAACCATTTTTACGCCATCTGATTGAAGCCGCAGTCGAAGCTTACCCACATATTCCGGTGGTGATGCATCAAGATCATGGCCAATCACCAGCCGTGTGTATGGCGGCAATTAAGTCTGGTTTTACTTCGGTGATGATGGACGGTTCTTTATTGGAAGACGGCAAAAACGTCGCTAGTTATGAGTACAACGTTGAAGTCTCGCGTGAAGTGGTGAAGTTTGCGCACTCTATCGGTGTGACAGTTGAAGCAGAATTGGGCGTACTCGGTTCGCTGGAAACCATGATGGGCGATAAAGAAGATGGTCATGGTGCAGACGGAAAAATGACACGCGAGCAGTTGTTGACTGACGTTGCGCAAGCGGCAGATTTCGTCAAGTTAACCCAATGCGATGCGCTGGCGATTGCGATCGGCACTTCGCACGGCGCGTATAAATTTTCCCGTAAGCCTACCGGCGATATTCTGGCGATAGACCGGATTAAAGAAATCCACGCACGGATTCCAAACACGCATCTGGTGATGCACGGTTCATCTTCAGTACCGCAAGAATTACTCGAAGAAATTCGTCAGTTCGGCGGTGACATGAAAGAAACTTATGGCGTACCGGTAGAAGAAATTATCATCGGTATCAAGCATGGCGTTCGTAAGATCAATATCGACACCGATATCCGTTTAGCGATGACTGGTGCAATCCGCCGTTACCTGGCTGAAAATCCAAGTAAATTTGATCCGCGCGATTATCTCAAACCAGCACGCGAAGCGGCAAAATTGGTGTGTAAAGCACGCTTCTTGTCATTTGGTTGCGAAGGCCAGGCCAGCAAAATCAAACCGATTCCATTAGAAAAAATCGCTGAGCAATACAAAAAAGGCAGCCTGTCTCAAGTGGTGAATTAGGCTTGATGGCAAATCTGGCTTAGTCGCTTTAAGCCAGCACTTTAGTTAACACCAGGAAAAAACGGGGCGCAGTCTGCGCCCTGAGTACTTTTAAAAAGCAAACATGATGACTACGCAAATTAACTCCACTTTACATTCTTTGCCCTTGCTCGGCCGTGGCAAGGTTCGTGACAATTACGCAGTTGGTGATGACAAACTACTCATCGTCACCAGTGACCGTCTGTCGGCTTTCGATGTGATCATGAACGAAGCGATTCCTGATAAAGGTCGCGTATTAAATCAGATGGCCAATTTTTGGTTTGAAAAACTTGGTCATATCGTGCCAAACCATCTGACTGGTATTGCACCGGAATCGGTTGTTGCCCTTGACGAAGTGGAGCAAGTGCGTTGCCGTGCCGTTGTGGCCAAACGCCTGACACCTATCATGGTCGAAGCAGTGGTGCGTGGTTATATCATCGGTTCCGGCTGGAAGGATTATCAGGATACCGGCGCGATCTGCGGCATTACTTTGCCAGCAGGATTGCCGCAGGCAGCCAAACTGGAGCAAGCTATTTTTACACCAGCGGCCAAAGCCGAGATGGGCGCTCATGATGAGAACATCAGTTTCGCCGATATGGAAAACCGCATCGGTAGCGAACTGGCGGCAAAAATGCGCGACATCAGCATTCGTTTGTATACCGAAGCAGCCGAATATGCCGCCACCCGCGGCATCATCATTGCCGATACCAAATTTGAATTCGGTCTTGACGAAGATGGCGTATTGCATCTGATGGATGAAGTGCTGACTGCCGATTCATCACGTTTCTGGCCTGCGGATTCTTATGCAACAGGGATTTCGCCGCCGTCTTTTGACAAGCAATTTGTGCGCGATTATCTGGAAACCATTACTAGTTGGAACAAGACCGCGCCGGCGCCGACTTTGCCAGAAGACGTAGTGCAAAAGACTGCCGCCAAATACCGTGAGGCGCTGGAGCGTCTGACTGGCGAAAAGTTGAAGGATTAATATGCAACAAGAAAATATGCAAAGCGCCAATCCTGTTATTGGTGTCGTGATGGGATCGTCCTCGGATTGGGATGTGATGCAGCATGCCGTGGCCATTTTGAAAGAATTTGGCATCGCCCATGAAGCGCGAGTGGTATCGGCACATCGCATGCCAAATGAGATGTTTCAGTATGCCGAAACTGCTAGAGACCGTGGTTTGCGCGGCATTATTGCCGGTGCCGGTGGTGCCGCCCATTTGCCAGGCATGATCGCGGCAAAAACCATCGTGCCAGTGTTCGGTGTACCAGTTCCCTCCAAATATCTACGCGGCGAAGATTCTTTGCTGTCGATTGTACAAATGCCGAAGGGTATACCAGTCGCCACCTTTGCCATCGGTGAAGCAGGTGCAGCGAATGCGGCGCTGGCAGCCATTGCGATGATGGCCACGACCGACGCGGTGTTGGCCAGCCGGCTGATAGATTACCGTGAAAAGCAAACGCAAGTGGCACGCGACATGCATCTGCCCTTGTAATCAAAATTGCGGATCATGGAAAAAAATACCCCTTCAATGCAGCGCAGCCCGCAGTTACCAAATTCTTCTAGCTACCTAGGCATACTGGGTGGTGGACAGTTGGGTCGCATGTTTGTACATGAGGCGCAGGCTTTGGGCTACAAAGTGCTGGTGCTAGAGCCAGATGCCGATTGTCCGGCGGGGCAAGCGGCAGATAGGCAGCTCTGTGCGGCGTATGACGATGCGGCAGCGCTGGCCGAGATGGCAAGCTTATGTACATCGCTCACTACCGAATTTGAAAACGTATCGGCTGACAGCCTTGCATGGCTGGCTCAGACACGTTTTGTCGCACCGAGTGCAGCTTGCGTCTCCATTGCGCAGAATCGAATCACAGAAAAGCAATTTTTTACCCGATGTGCAGAAGAGACCGGCATTTTCCCGGCGCCGCATGCAGTGCTTGCCAGCGTGGCTGATTTGGACGGCATCTCTGATGCTTTATTTCCCGGCATTTTAAAAACTGCCCGCATGGGTTACGACGGCAAAGGCCAGGTCAGAGTAAAAACCGTAGATGAATTACGGGTCGCCTATGCCAAGATGGATGGCGTGCTGTGTGTGCTGGAAAAAATGCTACCGCTGGCTTACGAGATTTCTGTCTTGGTAGCGCGTGCTGAAAATGGCGCTGCCGTGGTGTATCCGATTGCCGAGAACGTGCATAGAGACGGCGTATTGTTCACCACTACCGTACCGAGTATCCATGTCTCCGGCGATGCCGCCAGCAAAGCGCAGCAGGCGGCGCTCAAGTTAATCGCCGACATCGATTATGTCGGCGTGTTGTGCATAGAATTTTTTGTCTTGCAGGACGGCACGCTAACGGTCAATGAAATGGCACCGCGCCCGCATAACAGCGGTCACTACACCATGGATGCCTGCATGACTAGCCAGTTTGCCCAGCAAGTACGTGCCATGGCCGGTTTGCCGCTGGGCGATGTGCGTCAGCATTCGCCTTGCGTGATGCTCAATATTCTTGGCGATGTCTGGTTTGATGCTGAGGGTATGCGTTCGCCCGCATGGGATAAAGTGTTGGCTTTGCCCAGTGCTCACCTGCATTTGTATGGCAAGACCGAGCCTAGGGTCGGCCGCAAGATGGGGCATATCACCTTTGTCGCCAGCACCATGGCGCAAGCGCAAGCTGAATTGCACAGTGCCTGCCAAATCCTCGGCATTAGTTTGAGCGCAGAGTCTTAACCGGAGTTTTTTTGATGCCTCAGCTAGTGCAAGAACAGATTGATCTGGCCGCGCGCCAACTGGAAGCGGGGCAGCTGGTCGCCTTTCCGACAGAGACCGTGTATGGCTTAGGCGCCGATGCTGAGAATCCAACGGCCGTGGCGAATATCTACGCGGCCAAAGGGCGTCCTGCTAATCACCCTGTGATCGTGCATCTTGCGCCTGAAGCGGATATTAGCTACTGGGCAAAAAATATTCCTGCGGTGGCGCATCAATTGATCAAAGCCTTCTGGCCGGGGCCATTGACCTTAATTTTGAAACGCGCCGATCATATCCCCGATGCTGTTTCTGGCGGACAGGATTCTATTGGTTTGCGTTGTCCTTCACATCCGGTAGCACAGACATTGTTACGCGCTTTTAAGAATGGGAAAGGGGGCGTCGCGGCACCGTCAGCGAATAAGTTCGGTCATGTCAGTCCCACCACGGCGCAACATGTACTGGATGAATTTGAGCAGGAAACCCGTGTAGGCGGATTGATTGCGGCGGTTCTGGATGGTGGCCAAAGCGAGGTCGGAATTGAATCGACGATTCTGGATCTGACACGATTAGATACGCTAGGCCCAGTATTACTAAGACCCGGGCATATTTCTGCCAGCCACTTGGCGCAAGTGCTAGGTGCCGATCCCGCTATGCCTGACGCAGCCGCGCCGCGGGCCTCTGGCACGCTAGACGCCCATTACGCCCCGAATACCCCAGTGGTACTTATCGATGCAGAAAATCTGGATCTCTGCGTGCAGCAACTACTCGCCGCCAACCGCAGTGTGGCGCTCATGAGTTATCAAAAGCACGATATCAGCCTGTCAAAAGGGCTGTTGGCCTGGTGTCAGGTAAAGGCCGATCCAGTAGCTTATGCGCACGATTTATACGCGGATTTACGTGAGTTAGATCTGGCGCATGCCGATATTATTCTGGTCGAATCTTTGCCACAGGACACAGCCTGGCAAGGAGTGAATGACAGATTGCAGCGCGCCGCCTTTGATTCGCGCGAAGTCTTGCAAGGTTTGTTGAGATCTTAAGGCAGTGTCAACTTAAGCGTTCAATCTAGTCTCGACCATGTTGCTGAACGTTAAAATCAATAAGCGAATCGCGTTTGCAATTACTTCGCATGCGGAAGTAAAAAACCTCCAGAGTGAAAAACCAATGGTGGCTGCGGTGTAAATTCACAACGCTCAACTTCGCCGACAAAAATCACATGGTCACCTTCGGGATAACGGCTGCGATTATGACATTCAAACCAGGCAGAAACGCCATTTAAAATGGGATGGCCGGTATGCGACAGACTATATTCCACACCTTCAAAACGGTCTTTTTTTCGGCTGGAAAATTGTTCAGCCAGCACAG
The DNA here is from genome assembly GCA_025359635.1 of Undibacterium sp. GTDB lineage: Bacteria > Pseudomonadota > Gammaproteobacteria > Burkholderiales > Burkholderiaceae_D > Undibacterium. Next base: position 5,236 of record JANYFV010000528.1, read on the forward strand.
CCTGATCTGCCGCCAAGACATTCACGACGTAATGTGAATTGCCGCTAAATACCGGCATACTATTTGCTGTATTGGCTAAACTCCACAAAACCAACGGTGGATCAAGCGAGACCGAATTAAATGAGCTGGCAGTTAAACCTAAGTATGTGCCATCGGCCAGGCGAGTTGTAATCACCGTCACGCCGGTAGCAAATTGCGATAAGGCGTGACGAAAATGGCTAGTATCAAATTCGCGCTTGTCGGCGCGTGGTGATCGAGTGTGCATCGGAGATCCGGATTGAATTTTAAACATTATCCCAGATTTTTAATTCGTGCACCTGTGAAATAAAATATAAAAAATCTCATGTTAATTTGGTCAAAATGCCATAGACGGAACTTGGTCAATTTTGTCAGGATATTTATTTTATTTTTTTTCGATCTTCTTTGCCTAAATTTGCGAGCTTTCAAGCGCCCCGTGTTATATTTTTTCTTTGCAATAGGGCGAGGCTGAACTATGTTTTTGCTTGCACTTAGTCTCCTTTTTTAGGATAGTAATTCATGGGTTTTAACAATTTTTTCTCTAAAAAAACTCACTCGAATTTGAATTCTGAATCATGTTCAGATATCGAGTGTTGGCGCGAGGTGATCGCTGGTGGCAAGGCACGCGAGTGGGGCTGTACGCACCTTTATTTGCGCTACGCTGATCTACTTAATAGTAAATTTTCCAGATTGCAGCTTTCTGGCCTCGCGGTGGAAGATCTGGTACACGATGTGTTTGTGAAGATTATTAAAAATTGCGATGCCTATCGCGAAGACCGGCCGTTTCGTGAGTGGTTGCTCACAGTCGCGCAGACCACCCTGGTGGATCATCTACGTAAAACTGGACAAGAACAAGCGGCCAATGACGACAGCGATGATGAAAAGTCCGCTCCAGATATGGGGGCTAGTCAACAATCTGAAGAGCAGTCTGGCAATGTCGCGTTGCAAAATTGTGTGCAGGCCTCTCTGGTCGCTTTTTCAGAGCAATACCCCGATCACGCCAACGTGATTAAGCTGGTCGTTTTTGAAGGCTATTGCAATAAAGAGCTGGCACGTATCATCGGTAAAGAAGTGGGTAATGCACGAGAATATCTCAGTCAATGCCGTAAAAAATTTAAGCCTTTTTTGGGGCGCTGCCGGATCTATTTACAAGAGGAAGTGATATGAAACGTGATGACGAAGATTGGTTTGACGTACTGGCGGGTCGCCAGGTTGCCGCTGCCGACACGGCGACTAAGCAAGAAGCTCTGGCGCTACGCGCTGCAGTCTTGAAAATGCAAGACAAGCAGCCGGCACGCGTAATCAAAATCGACGCCGTTCAGCGTTTCAAGAAACGTTTGCAAGATGAAGGCTTATTGGCGGCACCTTCACGTAATGCGCCAAGGTGGATGGCAATGGCCGCAACTTTAGTGATATGTGGCGGCCTGGTGATGATGCTGCGCGAGCAGACGGGCATGCAACAAGACGAGGCTGCTGAGATTTCACGCGGTGCGCCGAACCCGCAAGTTGTCATGGTAAAGCAGGCGCAGCAAGAAGCCAAAATTCTTCAACAGAATCTGGCGCCGCTTGGTATTCAACTACATATTCAAGGCGATGCGGAACTGAGTACTGTGGAAGCATTTGTACCTGCGGATCAGGAACAAAAAGTAAACGCTATGTTATTACCGTATCAAAAAACAGTCGGATCCGACGGACATTTGCTGCTGGAATTTCATGCACAAGGCAAGCGCCCATGATCTTTTTCGGCGGAAGGGCAATGGATTTGTATTTGCGCTGGCTGACCCTGCTTGTGTTTTTCTGTATTGGCATGAACAACGTGTGGTGTGTCGAGAAATATGCGGTCTTGGTTGGCGTATCGCGCTATGCCTCCTTGCCGCAAAACCGGCAATTGTCTGGCTCTGCAAATGATGTGAAATTGATGCAGAGCGTGTTGAAAAATGCAGGCTTCGATGCGCAGCATGTGCAGATTTTGGCCGATGGCGTCGATGCGGCAAGCCCGCCAACGCGGCTAGGTATTTTGGCGGCCTTACACAATGTCAGCCTCAAGGCGCTTTCGGGCGACTTTGTTTACCTGCATTTTTCCGGTCACGGCTCGCAACAACCTATGGATAGCTTTGATCTCAAGAATCATGAAACCGATGGGCTAGACGAGATTTTTTTACCTTCCGATATAGGCCGTTGGGACGGAAAAACAGCGACAGTGCGCAACGCGATCATTGACAATGAATTTGATCGGGAGATTATGGCAATCCGCAAACGCGGTGCATTTGTATGGGCGGTGTTTGATACCTGCCATGCCGGTACCTTAAGCCGGGGTACTAGTCGTGGCGCAGCAGCAACCGCGCGCCTCAATACAGATTTTGGTGGCGAACGTTCGCGTGAAGTCACGCCGCAAGAACTCGGGGTTCCAGCAGTGCTGCTGGCGCATAGCCAGCGAAACCATCGAGGCGCAACTACTTCAGAAAAAAAACAAAAATCGGCAATCGATGGTGCTACCAATTTGGGTGGTTTTGTAGGATTCTACGCGGCCCAAAGTGACCAAACTACTACTGAAACAAGTTTCAAAATTGGCGATGAAAAACTGACTCATGGTGTGTTTAGTTTACATCTGGCGCAAGTGTTGATCAGCTTTCCTAAGGCTAGTTATCGCCAGATAAGTCAACATCTGTTGAATCGATATGCAGCGCAAAATCGATTTTTTCCAACGCCACTATTTGAAGGTAATGGCTTGGATGCGCCGGCTTTTGCTGTGTCAGAAGTGCCCGAAGCGACAGGGCAACAACAATGGCGCCTGCAGCGCACCGCTAATGGCGAATTAGATATCCCCGCCGGGGCTTTACATCAAATTCATCCGGGTGCCGTATTTTCTGTATTGAGTCATCCCAGTGCCACAGAAAAAGAATTTTTATCGTATTTGCGAGCGGAAAAAATCTCTGCGCTGGCTACCCAGCTTATCCCGATAGACTATCAAAAACATGCCGCCATCAAGTCAGATGCGATACCGGATGGTGCCTATGTGCGATTAGTTGAGCCCGGTGCAATGGCTAGTATTCAAGTAGTCTTGCCTTCACCCATCCGCAATGAAGTCTTGCGTAAAGCGATTGCGCAGTTGACACAAGTGCCTGCGCAAGGACTCCAGATACGTTGGGTCACAGCAGCGCAAAAAACCATGGCAGATTTGCAGCTTGTCAGCAAAAATGAACGAGTATGTGTGCAGGCGCTGGGTGGCAATGGATGTGTCTCGACAAGCGCGTGGCTACCAATAAGGAGCGATCCACAAATGCTCGCGCAAAACCTTCACGAGCAGGCGCAAAGCATCGCCAGAGCGCAAAATGTACTTAGGCTAGCAGAGACATTTCCGTCGAATGAAGTTCTGGATAAATTCACTACCACCATGCAAATTCAGGCTAAGGGCAGCGCCGAAAAGTTACTCGTGACGCAGCCAAACTGGCCGAGTTTTAAAGCTGGCGATAAGCTTTTTTTCCTGCTTGAGAATAAACACACCCGCTCGGTCGATGCGAGCTTACTGTTTCTCGACAGCGCCTTCAGAATCACCTCTGTTTTTCCTTACCAGCAAGGTGAAGTGAATCGTATAGAGCCACAAGGAAAACAAGAAATCGTACTGGAGTTAACTGCCGATACCCTAGGAGTGGAACGGCTGATCGCCATATTGGCCGAAGCACAGCCACACGCCACCATGCAAGATTTTAGCTTTCTGGCACAGAGCGCATCAGTCGTGAGTTCCCATAGCAAAGTGCGAGGCGATTTAAGTAGTGAGCCGAGCGATCTGCACGCTCTATTTTCGAAGGCAGGTTTCGACCTATCGAGTCAGCGTGGTGGGAAATCTGCTCTCACGTCGGGCCGGAATGCGATTCGGATTTTTAGTTGGATTGTTAAATAGAACTTAGAAAAATAGAACTTAGAAAAATAGAGCTTAGAAAAATAGAGCATAGAAAAAAAGGGGTATGAGCCGCCAGCAATGGCGCTTGCATACCTGATTTTTCAAATGCACTTTTCGTATTTCACACTTCGCCACAGTCTTTCGACAAAGATGTTATCTAGTGTCAGGCCGCATCTGCTCATGCTGATTTTGATGTCGATCTTGAGAAATACATCGGTAAAATTGTCAATGGTAAATTGTGCACCCTGATCGGTTTTGAATAGCTCTGGCTTTCCATGCTCCTTAATCGCTTTTACCAGACTATCGAGGCGGAAACTGGCATACATCGGATGATGAGT
>JANYFV010000554.1 GCA_025359635.1 Undibacterium sp.
TGAAAGCCTTCGGTGTATTGGCAAAACTCAAAGCCCTGCGCGGCGGCACGTTTGACATCTTCGGTTACACAGAAGAACGCAAAATGGAAAGGGCGTTGATAGGCGAATACCAGCAAACCCTGAGCAAGCTATTAACGCAATTGACGGCAAACAACTTGAGCAAAGCAGTAGCCATAGCTAGCATCCCCGAAGACATCCGAGGATATGGTCATGTTAAAGAGCGTCACTTCAAGGCAGCCAAAGCCAAGGAAGCGAGTTTGCTGGCGGAGTTCAACGCAGCACCACAAGCGCAAAAAGCAGCATAAGCAAAGCACGCTGACCCTGAGTCCCCTCTCCCGCGAGCGGGAGAGGGCTAGGGTGAGGGCGGTTCAAACTAGAGAAATGCCGATTAAAAAAGCGAACAGTTTGGCAAAGCACACAAAGCGGCTGATCAAACACCCTCATCCCCTACCCTTCTCCCGCTCGCGGGAGAAGGGAGATAACAACAAAAAATGGCCGACAACAAATCGGCCATTTTTTTCGCCCTGCTCTACAATACGGCATGCACCAAAAACCCACAGAAAGCCCCCATGCAAGATCGTCATCTCATCGCCGCAGGCGCCATCAACATGTTCATCGCAGTAGCCGCAGGAGCCTTCGGCGCACACGCATTAAAACAAATCCTCAACCCAGAAATGCTAAGCATCTGGCACACCGCAGCCAACTACCAAATGATCCACGCACTAGGCCTGATCGCCATCGGCTTGTCAATGCCACGCTTCGATCAAGTTCTATTAAAACGCGCAGGCCTCAGCATGCTATTCGGCATCCTCATCTTCAGCGGCAGCCTGTATGCACTGGCACTCAGCGGGATACGTATTCTCGGTGCGATCACGCCGCTAGGTGGGGTGGCGTTTTTACTAGCCTGGGCGATGCTGGCTAGTGCTGCGATACGCCACGAATCCTAAAATGGCATAGGCCTGAAACGCACTATCCATGCGGGTTGTGGCGGCATGTTGCTTACTAAGGCGCATAGTTGGTGCGTGGTGGTTGGTACGTGGTGGCGGGGTGTCTTTTTAACGATTTATCAGATTGCAACCATGTGATAAACCATTTTAGTTCTTTTAGTTCAAAACATAGATTTCAGAAGCATTTGTATGCGATACCGTGAATTACATCCTCTGTGAGTCTTTGATCTTGACTGAGGTAGACAACTGAATCCGCGCCAACTTCAGCAGCAGCCTCACGAAGCAATATGCTCACGGCGTCGTTTGGTTGAGTTAATTTTTTGAAAATAGCTGAAACTGGAGCGATTCGAGTACAACCCGCGAGTGCCTGACTTGCTTGACTATGAAATTGAACGTGTGCCGCCTTCGGCGATATGGATGTACATCCTAAAAAAATAGCTCCAGAAAGCAGAATAATAGAGGCGTGATAGCTGTGGCTCATGTTGTAGTCTCTCAAAGTAGATTGGAATTAGTCAATGTCGGAATTAATTACAATGAGCACGTAAAAATTCTGTGTAAATCCACACGGAACCATGAGTGAGCATTGCTCTTCTCATCAAATTCTATATCAAATCGGTTTTAAAAAGTTCTTCAATTTTGAATAGATATCGTCCATTTTTTCGATGCTTGTTCGATTGCCAGATATATCACCGTCAACAAAAAATATCGTTTGAAAAATAATAGTTTTCTGTGCTGAAGCGCAGCTACGAAGACATTATTGAGCGATTCAATCAACTAAAGTGACGTTCAGTATCTTCATAAGTTAAGACTTAGGGTCAGCTTCGATTAATTTCTGGAACTAACTGACATGCAAATCAAACCCATCGCACCAAGCAATCACATAAGCACTACTACGCCCTTGTCGCTCGCCACCAGACTGCCTTTTCTACGAGTTCGCTAAGTTCACGATGCGCGGTTGTCTTGCTGCTCTTGTTGAGGCTCATGTACTTGCGGCTGTTAATGCCGCCTTCAGAAGCTCAGGGGCAGCCTCGCATTCTTTTCCCAAGCAAATCCAAACTAAACCATGCCACGTCGTTCACGCATTAAGTTAGCGGGAATATCGCAGCACTTTATACAACGAGGCGTCAATCGAGAGCCGTGTTTTTTCGCAGATGAAGATGATCAGCAAGTGTAGCGTACGTACCTGGTAGATACTGTTATCCCCGTCAAGCATGATGCAAGGGGGATCGAATATTTTTCTGGATTTAAGTACGCCAACGGTGCCATCACCACTAACACGTCAGCGGCGGCATCGGGCTGTACGGCGGGCAACACCACGCGCATTGGTCGTGGCAATGATACGCAAAGACCAAATCGTTTATGGTTGCTCAAATTCAAAAAAACTGAGCGATTTCAGCGTTACCGGCACCTAAACAAGATCAGTAAGCAAGATCAATAAACAAGATCGTTAAATGAGAAAAAACCTTGGCGACACAAGCAGCAGCGTAGCCAACCCGTAGCTCCAAATCCCAGCCCCGGTTCTTTCACATTTTTGGGAGGACTAGGGTTGAGATAGGTCTAAGCTCAAGTAAGCAGCCCATCCGGCAAAACAAAAATGGCCATCTCGACATGCCCCCCCCTGCAGACCAAGGCAAGCCAACAATCCTTATTCGGATGATATTAAACAATGTGCAGTGCTGCTATTTTCTTAAATTTTATGCAATGACTCTTTGCAATTGACTATCAATTGAGCACGCATTATTTACCGACGGCAATACAACAACATTAAAGCCAAAAAATACCGAAAAAAAAGCATGATTTATCGCAATTGATTTTCGGGTTGGAGTACAGTAAAGATCCTAGCAGCAGAAAAAACCTGAGGAGAAAATCATGAATTGGAATTCAATGAAGCTCAGCGTCAAAATGCCACTGATGTTGATGGCGATACTCTTCCTCATTTCTGCTGCTGCACTCATCGGTTTTCTGCAACTCAGCCGAGCGCTCGATACCTTTAGTACCGACGTGGCGGCCGCCAATCAGCAAGAGCGACAGGTTCGCTTGATGGCGTTGGCATTTCAAGGGCAAGTTCAAGAGTGGAAAAATGTACTTCTGCGCGGTAAAGATCCAGCTCAGCTGGATAAATATTGGGCTGCTTTTCAAGAAAAAGAAAAGGAAGTAGCCGATAGCGCCAAGTATCTGCAAGAGCGTATCAACAATCCTGAGAGCAAAGAATTAATCAAAAAATTTGCCGCGGCACACACCATCATGGGACAAAATTATCGCAAAGGTTTCGCCGCTTTTAAAGAAGCCGATTTCGCCTACGATAAAGGCGATGCTGCGGTCAAAGGCATGGATAGAGAACCGGCCAAATTGATCAAGGAAGCCTCGGATGATATTGCCAAAGGCGCGGCCACCGTCAGTGAAGCCACTATGCTGGCAGGCAGCAAGGCAAAGATGCTCAGCCTTAGCATCATTGCCATCGTTCTAGTGCTTGGCTGTATCGTTGGGGTGTTTGGCTGTCGTGCCATTACGCAGCCTTTGGCCGAAGCGCTTAAGGTTGCACAGACTGTATCATCCGGTGATTTGACTAGCCATATCGAAGTCAATCGGCAAGATGAAATCGGCCTGCTCATGGCAGCGTTAAAAGAGATGAACGAAAGTTTATCGCAACGCATAGGTGAAGTGCGTACAGGCATAGAAACTATCGCTTCAGCCTCTTCACAAATCGCCACAGGTAATTTGGATCTCTCCTCACGCACCGAAGAGCAAGCTGGCGCATTGGAAGAAACCGCCTCTTCCATGGAAGAACTGACCAGTGCCGTAAAACAAAATTCTGAAAATGCAGGTCAGGCAAATCGCCTGGCCCTGATGGCGTCTGATGTGGCAAATAAAGGCGGCACCGTCGTCGCAGAAGTGATTACCACCATGCAGGCGATCAATGTCTCATCGCAAAAAATTGTCGACATCATCAGCGTAATTGACGGCATCGCATTCCAGACCAATATTCTGGCGCTCAACGCCGCCGTCGAAGCGGCGCGTGCCGGTGAACAAGGGCGTGGCTTCGCGGTGGTGGCCAGCGAGGTGCGCAATTTAGCACAACGCTCCGCCAGTGCGGCCAAAGAGATTAAAACTCTAATCGGCGATTCGGTAGAGCGCGTAGGCACAGGCACCAAGCTAGTCAATCAAGCCGGTAGCACCATGCAAGAGATTGTGGAAAGCATCAAACGCGTGACCGACATCATGGGCGGCATCGCCTCTGCCAACCTGGAACAAACTACGGGCATAGAACAAATCAACAAGGCGATTATGCAGATGGATGACATCACTCAACAAAATGCAGCGTTAGTGGAAGAAGCCGCAGCGGCCGCCAAATCGTTAGAAGATCAAGCAGACAAACTGGCGCAAGTAGTCAGCATCTTTAATTTAAACTCGACCTTTTCTACCCATCAGGCCAAGGCGATCACGGGAGGCAATATGGCCTATCCTATGCGCACTATCATGCAAGGGAAAATTAAATTTCAGCCGTGATAATTAGAGCTAAATTCATCAAGCAGTTTCGTCTCTAGATTTTAATTGCTTAACATTTGAAGACGCCACCACTCAAGCTCTTTAAATGTTAAGCAATCAAAATAGGCGGGCATGCTATTTAGCCTTGCGCCCTTCTTCCCGCCAAATGCACAGAATTACCTGTGTCCGTCCCCCGATGAATCATTCATCAAAAAAAGAAACCCTCGGCAATATTTACAGCGGAGGTATCAAGACATTTCATTTATTTTAAAAAATATTAACAAGTCCAGTTGTATAAAAACACGCTTCACATATAAAAATTTCCCTTAATAAACAATATATTAATACTTAAAGTGCCTACTTTTTTATTAATACCAATAAAATAAATAACAATACCACATGAATACCGCTTGACATCCACTTTTTGCAAAACTACAGTAGGCTCAACTCTTGGTTCTCAGGACTTTATTTAATCACAATGAAGTTAGATATGAGGTTAGGTACGAAGTGAACTGCTGCATGAGATTCAACAAGAGAGAACAAATAAGGCCTGCAACGGCGACCATTTTTGGCAATGATTGTTGGTGGATTTTTTCTATGGAAATGCTGCATCAGTGGCATTGCAATCGGGTTTTTTAATCAATTTTAGGACTATGCAGGGTGCGACTTTGGGTCTGACATCAGGCAGGTTTAATTTAAATCTTGGGGTAGTAAATGAAAAGTAATGTCAAAGTGAAGTTAACGCCTATCGCAACCGCTGTTGCGATGATGATGCTGGCGGCAACCGGGCAAGCGCAGCAGGTCGCAGATGCAACACCTATCGCCACGGTCAGTGTGACTGGTATCCGTATGGCGCTGAAAAGTGCTGTCGACATCAAGCAAAACTCCAATTCGGTAATTGACTCAGTGTCGGCAGAAGATGTAGGCAAATTGCCGGACTCTGACGTCGGCGAATCGCTAGGACGCATTCCGGGCGTCTCGGTTGGCCGCGCCTTTGGCCAGGGCGCTTCGGTCTCGGTACGCGGGTCTGATCCGCAAATGACCTACACCACCTTAAACGGACAGACTGTCGCCTCTACCGGCTGGTACGATCAGCAAGCCATGGATCGCTCATTTAACTACTCCTTACTACCGTCTGAACTGATTGGTGGCATCGATGTGTACAAATCGTCCCAGGCGGATTTGACCGAAGGCGGTATCGGCGGCACGGTGGTCGTGAAGACTCGTAAGCCGCTGGATATGGCCTCAGGCACTGCCTTCGTAGGCGCAAAAATAGGTAAAGGGACAATTAGCAAAGATCTGACCAAAGATGTTTCTGGCCTCTACAATTGGAAAAACGAGGCGAATACCTTTGGCGTGCTAGTTGCCGGTGCCGTAGAAAAAGGTGATTTCATTCGCCGCGGTATCGAGTCTGATAGCCGCTGGTCGGCCGACGTTGCACCAACCACCTTCGTGCAGGAACGTAAGCGTACTGCTCTCAACGTCAACGTGCAGGCAAAGCCAGCGGAAGGTGTCAACCTTGGTGTGAACTATCTGAAACTGTCGCTAGATGCCGACAATTCAAACACTAGTCACTATATTTTTCACGATGCAAATTGCACGCAACGCAATACTAGCGTGACGTCAGATTTCAACCCGACTGGTGTTTGTCTCGCCAGCACCACCACAGCGGCAAACGCCAGTGACGCCTTCATCCAGACCTGGGCACGCACCGGTAAAATGACTTCCGACAGCCTGACGCTCAACGCTAGCTACAAAGCTGACAAGTTCAAACTCGATGTAGTTGCAGGCACTACCAAAGCGGACGGCGGTACCTCATTAACGACCAACTACGGCTATTACGCCGGCAACTTGCCGAAGTGGACCGGTACCATCGATGCAACGGGTCATCAGATCAAATTAATTCCTGCGTCTAATCAATCAGTCACACTCGCCAATCTACCTGCCACATCATCCCCGGAAACTTGGGCAACCACGCGTGGCCCAAATGCCGATAAAGAAGATTATGCACAAGCTGATCTATTACTCAATCTGAACTGGGGTGCGATCTCTTCGTTCAAGACCGGATTGCGCAAGTCTGCGCATACCTTCGACAAATCTAGTGATCGCGGCGTATTTGGCACACCGACACCTATGCCAACTTCAACTTTTTACAGCGGCACGATAGACATGGGGGGCTGGACTAACCCACGCCCGAACATAGGCGCGATGACCGGCAACACGCTTAAAAACATCACGAGCTGGGTGGAAGAACGCGCAGGTCTAGGTAAACTGAAAGAGGACAATACGGCCTTATACGGTATGTTCAACTTCGAGCAAGATGCCTTACGCGGTAATTTCGGCTTACGCTACATCGGTTCTGATGTGACAGCCACCGGCTACAAACTCGACGGTACTTTGTTGGCGGCGGGTGATATTGATGGCAACGCTGGCTGGAGCAGAAACAAGACCGACGAAAAATCAAGCTATCACGATGTCTTGCCAAGCTTGAACGTTGCCTACAATGTCCAGGACAATTTGGTGGCGCGTTTTACTGCGGCACAAGCGATTACCCGGCCAAACTATGACAACATGTTTATTGCTTCGCAAACCGGTTTTCAAGATAACGTTGCAGGTAATGAATCTGTCACTTTCGGCAGTGCTGGCTTAAAGCCGATGAAGTCTAGCCAGATTGATCTTGGCCTAGAGTACTACTATGGCAAAGGCAACTTGATCTCGGTAATGTACTTCCACAAGAAGATCAATAACTTCATCACATCTGAAACCCTGATCAACCAAAGTATCGGTGTGGTCAGCCCAGATAGCCATAAAGACAGCTGGACAGTTAACCGCTTCGTGAATGCGGGCGGTGGTAAGATCGACGGACTGGAAATGCAGATCAACCACGCCTTCAATAATGGTGTAGGTATCGCAGCTAACTACACTTTAGCTAACGCGACTGCACCCGGCGTGAGCTTTGCCGATAGACTCGACGTTTTCACAGCCTCGTCTAAACACAATGCCAACCTGGTCACTTACTGGGAAAACCCAACTTACTCTGCCCGTCTGGCTTACAACTGGCGCTCGAAGTACATGGTGCGTGAAACCGGTTGGTACGGCAACCGTATGCATGATGCTTACGGCACGCTGGATGCAAGTTTTGGATGGAACATCAGCGACAAGTTGAGACTGCAATTTGAAGCCACCAACTTGCTCAAGGCAGATGATGTTCAGTACGGAGCGGCAGCAGCCGACACGACGGTCAAAGATCCGTTGAAAGCGGGCTACCCGGCGTGGTCTTTCTCTGGCGAAACCAACTACAGACTGAGTCTTAACGCAAAGTTCTGATTGAGTTTTGCACTAGCAAGAAGCCCGGCATTGTGAACTGAACCCCAAAAGTTGGACACAAACTTTTGGGGTTTTTTCATGACAAAACACGATGAACAGTTCAAGCTATCACTGGTTCAACAATATCTCACCGGAACGAAAAGTTACCAATC
>JANYFV010000053.1 GCA_025359635.1 Undibacterium sp.
AGAGCGCGGAATTTTCCGCAGAGCTTATCGCAAGACGAACAACAACAATGGGAGCAACATCGTGCGGCAAGGCTGCATGACGGCGCAGCCAAGGCGCTCACTATAGAACAGCTGTTTGAACGGATAGACCAGTTATCCGAAACAGCAAGCGAGCGAGATGAAGAAATTCTCGGTGCCTTATACGACTATGCTGAGCTAGTCGCACCAGCCCGATAAATAAGAAATGCCTGTCGTTCAACAGGCATTTCTTATTGTTACTTATTTTCAAGTTGCTTAAGAGAGGCAGAAAATTTCTCTGCATTCTGATAGCCGATGACGCGCCCACCCGGAATTTCCTGGCCTTGCCCGTTAAAGAAAATAATTCCTGGCGGGCCGAATAAATTGAAACGCTTCAGCAGTTCCTTATCATCGGTGTTATTCGCTGTCACGTCCACCTGCAGAAGCAATATGCTATCCAGTTTCTCTCTTACGTTTGGCACTGTAAAAGTCAACTTTTCCATTTCCTTGCACGACACGCACCAATCAGCGTAAAAATCCAACATCGTCTGTTTGCCTTTCGACTGGGCTAAAGCCGCATCGAGTTCCGCCACAGATTTAATCCGCACAAAGGTGACACCGTGCACTTGATCGCCGTACAAATGGCCAATGGGAGCTAGCACATCGCGCCCACCAGTCACAACACCGACTAGCTGCATCAAGCCCAGCACCGCAAATATCGCGGCAAAGCTCTTGGAGGCAGCGCCGCCACGATGGATAAACATTTGGTAGCTAGCATAAGCAAGTAACAATATCGCCCAAGCTGCCATCTGCAACCACACAGGGATGGCGGGAGATACCATCCATAACGCCATCGCCAACATCAACACCCCAAAAAAACGTTTAATCGCTTCCATCCAGGCGCCAGCTTTCGGTAACAAACTGCCGGCGGATATGCCAACCAAGAGCAGGGGAACCCCCATTCCGATAGCCATGGCAAACAACGCCGAACCGCCAACCAGGACATCACGTGTTTGACTGATATACACCAAGGCCCCGGCTAGGGGTGCCGCAACACAGGGACCTACGATCAGGGCAGAAATTGCCCCCATCGCAAAAACACCTATCAACTTGCCATTCCTCTGCCCTTCAGACGCCACCATCAATTTACTTTGCAATACACCGGGCATCTGCAATTGGTAGACTCCGAACATAGACAAGGACAAACCCACCATCAGAATCGCAAAGGCAACTAGCACCCAAGGGTTTTGTAGAGTTGCAGCCAAGCCCTCGCCGATCAAGCCGGCAGCCACACCCAACGCGGTATACACCAGGGCCATACCAAGCACATAACTTAATGAGAGCAGGAATCCACGACTGCGTTTGATGCCCACACCTTCGCCGACAATAATAAATGACAAAATTGGCACCATCGGCAGGACGCAAGGTGTAAACGAGAGTCCCACGCCCAGCAAGAAAAATAAGGGCAGAATGACGATCAACTTACCACTCTTTAGTGCTGCATTAAGGCTGTAAGTTTCTGTATCCAGAGAGGCTTCCTGGGCATTCTGTGCTGAATTATTATTATCTGTTGGCGAAAGCGAATTGACAGCAAGATTACTTGGCACAGCAGCCAAACTATTTGCACTACTTTCCGCACCAGCACCGTCAATATTTATCTTGAGCGCCGTTTCCATAGGTGGATAACATAGTCCCAAGTCCGCACAACCTTGCCGTCCGACTGACAGCGTAAAATCAGTTGCGGCCTGAACCGGAATTCTGACAACTAAACCCTTGCGATAAGTTTCCACATCCTTTTGAAAGGTTTCATCAAATTTCACTTTGCCTATTGGCAAATCTGGTGAGCCAAGTTTGGCGTCATTTGAAGCGAATTTTAGGCGCTCGCGGTAAAGATAATATCCATCGGCAATAGTAAACTGCACTTCGACAACACCGGGCTCCACCATCTTCGCAGCAACTTTAAACGCCACTTCAGGATCAAGGAAATCATCAGCCAAGCTTAGCTGTGTGAAAAACAACATCAATACAGAACCCAAGATTGGCAAGGTCTTTCTCAGATCAAATACCGACAACAAAAAACAATGTCTTAAGCTATTCATTTACGTCCTATGTTTACTTTTGCCATCTTGGTTCCATCCACTGGAAACCATATCAGAAAAAACAAAAGGCCGCTCAGTGGATACTGAACGGCCTTTCTTAATCAGAAAATTCTTACAACAACTTATTCTGCTTCTGGTGCGTCTGCTGCATCGCTGATTTCTGGACGATCCATCAATTCAACATAGGCCATAGGCGCATTGTCGCCCACGCGGAAACCCATTTTCAAAATACGCAGATAACCGCCGTTACGGTTAGCGTAACGTGGGCCAAGTTCAGCAAACAATTTCAAAACCATCTCGCGAT
>JANYFV010000570.1 GCA_025359635.1 Undibacterium sp.
AATCAAGCGAGAATGTTTTGGGCAGATCGTGCTGAGCTAGTGATTATGGACAAAAAAATCTTTGAACATTTTAAAAAGTTATTAAGCAGTGAATACAATACCGAAGAAGAAATAGTTTTTCACGATTTCTCAAAAAAACAAACCAACTATTCGGTTGCATTTCGCAGTCAAGAACTGCGCAATCAATTTAATGAAGGCCTGAAAAAAATTCGCGCAAACGGAAGCTATCAGGACATTCTCGATTCCTACAAATAAGTTATTGTTCACCCAACTTAGGATGTATCCGCACCAGAACTATCCGCGGTCCATTCATTTTTTTCACCACGGCATCAAACTGCGGAAATTCAACCTTCTGCCCCTCTACCGGTAAATCGCCCAAGGTGAACATGATTAAGCCACCTATCGATTCTACATCGTCACTGTCAAGATCGATGCCCAAGGCGATGCCTAGCGTAAATAGCGGCAAGCTGCCTTTCCCCAACAAAGTGCCATCGTCTAAGGTGGTCCAGTCGTTTTCATTTTGCCTGAATTCATCACGGATCTGCCCGACCAGCGCACTCAATAAGTTATCCAATGTTAAAAACCCGACTGGCGCTTCATCGCGGTATCCAACCATGGCAAAGTGAGGAGCGCCTTTCTTAAAACGGCGAAACAATTCCAGTGCTGGCATGTTCGGCGGTACATATTCGACCTGACGTAAATGTTTACTCAAATCATCGAGTGTCTTGCCGCTATGCTCGGCCAGAAACAAGTCTTTCAGATGTAACATGCCCAACACCGTTTTATCATCACTATCAAAATAGGGGTAGCGGCTAAACCGATTACGTGAAGCGGTATTCATATTCTCTTGTAGCGATTCATTTTTATACATCGCCACGACTTCGTTAATCGGCCGCATCAGATCAGAGATTTCCAAATCACCGAAATCAAGCATCTGCGCCATGATGCTCCATTCGTCAGGTGTCAATTTTTTACTGGAATGACTACCACGTAAAATTAATTTAAGTTCTTCAGCCGAGTAATGTGCATCACCACCATGCACTGTATCGAGCCCACCCCAGGCGAGAATTCTGTTGGCGCTTTTATTTAACACCCAGATCACCGGATACATCGCCCAATAAAAAATGTACAGAGCGGGCGCGGTCCAGAGTGAGACACGTTCCGGCATGCGGATCGCCATCGATTTGGGCGCTAACTCGCCAACTACGATGTGCAAGAATGAAATCACAAAGAAGGCAAAAACAAAGGAAATAGCTTGTATCAGTTCTAGGGAATGAACGCCGATCAATGCAAGCAAAGGCTCAAGCATGCGTGCAAAAGCCGGTTCACCTATCCAACCCAAACCCAAAGAGGCCAAGGTAATGCCGAGCTGACATGCCGAGAGATACGAATCAAGATGTTGGTGTACTGTTGCCAGCAAACGGCCACGGACGCCGGAAGTTTTAGCGATACTGCGCACGCGCGTCTGACGCAATTTAACCAGACCGAATTCGGCAGCGACAAAAAAACCATTCAATACGACAAGAAACAGTGCTGCAACCACTAACAATAAATTATCCAACGCCCACGCCTTTTATTGATGAACAAGGCGTAACTGTAGACTACATCTTACAAAACCGCACGATAATTTATATTGGCGCTACGCATGATGAACGAGCTCGATTTCCGTCTAGTTGGAAATGACGGCAATGACATTCTGAACCCGACATTTAATCCAATTAAGGATAATTGCCTGAAATCGTATGAACTGACGAAGGCAGCAAAATATGTCTGAATTTATTTGAAAACCGGATTTTTTTCGGCATGTGCAGGTGCGCGAGGCGACGCGCAATACGGCGTAGTTCACTCTCCGACATCTTGTTCATAAAGCTAATTAACGATTTTTTTTGCACTTCTTTATCGATCAACATCATCAACTGTTGCGGGCTGAGAAAATATTCATATCCATTGCCAAGGAAACTGGAAAAATCGGCTTTGGAATCAATCAGGACAAAGTTGTGAAATTGCGGCATTAATTGACGCCCGAAACGCGTCGGCCAATCGATTTCCTGCAGTACGCGTTTCAAGACAAATTTGTTTTTCTTCAGCTGCTGAATTGGCGAGGGAATAGAGCAGATTTCCGCCTCTTCATCAGCGCTAGTGAAATGCCGGTTCGCACCCAATACCAGCTTTAGTTCAGCCGTTCTGGATTCAACAATAAATACATGAAAGGTGTCAGTGATAAACAAGTGGTCAATATGCAATTGCCCGTCCGGCACAGATATCCGAAGATCATGCAATACCGCGACCTCCTGCCGATGTGCGTAAAGCAAATCGAAATCGTCTGCTGCGAGATAAGTAGCTTGCATTGCATCTTGCGTTTTCTGCTTATCCAATACGCGATACGTATTATTTGTATCGAGAACCAGTTTGAGTCGCGACGCCGCATAATCCAACTTAGTTTGAACCGGAACCAGTCGTTTGATGAGCAATTTAAGCTCCTGTCAGTGGATGTTGGAAAAATAGATAAGTGATCAACCATTATCTTTTGAATATTTTAAAATACTGAATTGACTATTTTTTAATGCGATATTTATTAATTATAGTGCAATGTATAAACATAAATACTTACCCATAAGGTAACATTCTGTAAGTTTTAAAATTGAGACTTGGTAAGCCTTATCGATAAAATAAAAAGCGACATCCTCAGCTGGGCATCAGAAACTGTCTCACAGAAGCATCAAATAGGCATCAATCAGGTATCAAACTGAGCAACAAGCTATGACCGCGGCGCTGAATAGCGGTATTGTTACGATTGCACGCATTTGCAACAGAGAAATTCACATGGCTGTTTTAAGATTGTTTCGCTCGACCCTTATCGCTACTTTATGCCTGAGCGGGTTTTTGGCCGCATGTCGCACAAGCACAACAAAATTTGAAGAATCGATTAAAACCACGACAGTAGAGAAATGGGAAGCGCCACTTCCTGCAACAGAAAATGCAGTCGCGTTAGAAACATGGTGGGCAGGCTGGAACGACCCTGTACTGCTGGCGCTGCAAGCCCACGCACAAGAACACAGCCCAAGTATCGCGCAAGCGGGTGCACGTATTGCACAAGCACGGGCTGAAGCATCGGCGGCAGGTGCTAGCCTGTGGCCGAACCTGGATTTCAATGCCAGTCTCAAATCAAATCGCGACTACCCGATACCAGGCTCAGGCAAACAAATTATTCGCTCTACTGGCCTCGATGCGCGTTGGGAAATCGATTTATTTGGCGCAAATTTTGCCGCCCGCAGTAGTATGGTGGCGCGTGCCAAAGCGCGTGACAGCGAGTGGCATGACGCCAGCTTAAGCATGGCGGCAGAAGTCGCCAATACCTATGTTGCCTTGCGGAGTTGCGAAGCACAGGTAGATGCAGCAGAACAAATCGCGCAATCACAGCAAGTAAGCCAAGGTTTACAGGATCAGCGCCTTGCTGCCGGTTTTATCTCAGCACTGGATCTGGCGCAACAACGTGCCATCCTGGCCGCCAACCTTACGCAGACGCAGCAACAGCAAACCGATTGCGCGGTTTTATTGAAATCACTGGTGGTATTGATCGATCTGCCCGAAGCAGCGCTCAAAGAGCAACTCAAATCCGGCCATGCCGTAGTGCCGCAAGCTGGCAATTTCATTGTAGATCAGCTTCCGGCGAATGCCTTGCTAAAACGCCCCGACCTGCGTGCCAGCATGCAAAATCTAGTGGCCAGTGCTGAAGAGATCGATGCCGCGCAAGCGCGGCGCTACCCCTCGTTATCTTTGCTGGGATCGATCAACATCTTAGGCATCAAAGTCGCCGGGCAAACCACTGACACACACAGCTGGTCATTTGGCCCCAGCCTGACGTTACCCATATTTGATGCCGGAAAACGCAAGGCCGATGTGGATGCGGCGCTTGCCAGACACAGCGAAGCGCTTGCCGCGTTTCGCCACCAAAGCTTGTTGGCCGTGCGCGAAGTAGAAGAAGCTATGCTCAGATTAGATCTGGCCAATACGCAATTACAGCAACATCAGCATATTGAAGATTTACACACCATGAATACGCAAGCAACTCAAGCGGGCTGGGAACTCGGTAGCGTCAGCCTATTAGAAAAAGAAGAGGCGCGGCGGCAACAACTCACCGGGCAACAACAAAAATGGCAAAAGCAACGCGATCGCGCCAGTGCGTGGATTGCCTTATACAAAGCGGTTGGCGGCGACTGGCAAAAACCAGAAAATTAGCGGCTTAAAACGACACGATTAAACATAACGTTTCGTTTCCAAACAGAGTGGAGCAGGACAATGAAGCTGGAACTAAATAAACGAAATAGCATGCTGGTGGGAGCAATCGTGATCTTGCTCTCGGCGATGTTCCTGTTCGCAAAAAAAGCCGATACGGCCGACGCAAATTCGAACAGCAACGCAAGCAACACCACCAATAATGCGAACGCTAAAGGCGTGATTGCGCATCCGGCACTCACGGTTACGCTGTCCACCGTACAAACCAGCGCCTGGGATAGCAAACTCAGTGCGAATGGCACTATCGCAGCCTGGCAAGAATCGGTCATCGGTACCGAACTCAATGGCGTACGTTTAGTCGAATTGTTGGTGCAAGTTGGCGACAAAGTAAAACGCGGTCAATTGTTGGCGCGCTTTTCGGAAGGTATACTTGCCACCGAAATGGCACAGCAAAATGCCGCATTGGCCGAGGCAGAAGCGACCTTGGCTGATGCGCAGAGCAACGCCAGACGAGCGATACAATTAAAAGAAAGCGGCGCGATCAGCGTTCAGCAAATCAACCAATATGCCACAGCCAGAAATACCGCGTCAGCGCGCGTCACGGCCGCCCGGGCCAGTTTACAAGCAGCGCATTTGCGCTTGCAGCAAGCGCGCATCGTGGCGCCAGATGATGGCGTAATTTCGTCACGCAGCGCTACCGTAGGCGCGGTCGCGCAGAGCGGGCAAGAACTGTTCCGCCTGATACGTCAAGGCAAACTGGAATGGCGCGCTGAAGTCACTGCGGAAGAAAGCAACCGCATTAGCAGCGGTCAAGCTGCCAACATCATTACGGTCGATGGCAGCAATATCAAAGGCAAAGTAAGAATGGTGGCACCGACCATCGATCCACAAACCCGCAAGGCCTTGATCTATGTTGATCTGGGCGACAACGCTACCAATATGAAGAATGTTAAACCGGGCATGTTTGCCAAAGGTGAATTCTCGTTGGGCGAAAGCAAGGCACTTTCATTACCGGCAAGCGCGATTGTCATGCGCGATGGCTATGCCAGCGTGTTTGTCTTGGATGGCACCAATAAAGTCAAACAAGTGCGGGTGGTGGTCGGCAGAATCCAGCAAGGCCGTGCAGAAATTAATAGTGGCTTAGGTGCCAACACCAGCGCAAATATCAAAGTGGTTGATAGCGGTGCAGGTTTCCTCGCCGACGGCGATACTGTGCGCGTAGTCAGCACTGAAGCCGAAGCAAAATCGAATGTGATCAAAGCAGCATCGGCATCAGCATCGGGAAAATAAGATGATGAATTTTTCTTCCTGGTCAATCAAAACACCGATACCGGCGGTATTGCTGTTTATCTTGCTGACGCTGGCCGGTTTGATTGGTTTTCATCTGATGAAGGTGCAGGATTTTCCCGATATAGAATTGCCGATGGTGAATGTCGTCACCTCCCTGCCCGGTGCTGCGCCGGCACAGATAGAAAGTGAAATCACCCGCAAGATAGAAAATGCCCTCGGCACTTTGCAAGGGGTGAAGCATTTGTATTCGACGGTGCAAGATGGTGCGTCGATCACCTTGGTTGAGTTCGT
>JANYFV010000055.1 GCA_025359635.1 Undibacterium sp.
TCGGTAGTGTTTTATTATTTCTATCGAAGTATGCGCAATAATACCGCGCATACTATCGCTGCCAACTCATACGACGGTGGCCGCTTTCACCAACATGCCAACTGCCACCAGCAATAGAAGGATGGCAAAGATCTTTTGCACTGTCCTGGCAGAAAGCAGCGCAACCAGTCGCCGACCGGCAAGCATGCCAATGATGGTAGCGACTATAAACTGAGCGGTAAACTCTACTGGAATTGAAACACCATTGAGTAATGCAGTGCTCACGCCAACGGTACCGACCAGCGCAATGACAAGCAATGACGTTGCGACTGCGGCGTGCATGCTGATGTTTGAGTAATGGCGCAATAGAGGAACGATGACAAAGCCACCGCCCACTCCGAGTAAGCCAGTCATGAAGCCGGCGGTACCGCCAATTGAAGCGATCACTGAAACGGTATTCATAACCCAATCAAAGCGCCCGGTCACAGGATTAAGGCGCGCTAACACTTGCCTTTCTTCCTCATCCTTAGGTAATAGACGATTTTGCTTAATGAGGCGGGTCGCCACCCAGATCAACACCAAAGCAAAACAAAACATTAACCATTTTTGCGACACCATGCGCGCCACATACACTCCGGCGACAGCCATAGGCGCCCCCGTCAGCGCCATTAATAGTGCGGCACGGTAGCGTACCAGTTTCTTGCGTAAGCCATCGATACCGCCGATGTAGGCACCCGCTGTAACCGCCATCAATGCTACCGGGGTGGCAATTTGCATATTCCAGTCAAGCAATAAGACCAGGGCAGAGAGTGCGAGCATCCCGCCGCCCGCCCCAGTCAAGCCCATAATAAGTCCGACAGGAATACCGATAGCGAAAGCCATGAGCCAAATCAAAATTTAACCTCAATGACTGACGTTACTTTCTCATCGCTATACATTTCTATTTCGCCTTAAGAGTTACAGTTTTGCTCTTCATACAGCATCGAGGTATAAGCCACAAAGCGAAAACAACAAATTTCGCTGAGTTGCGCCAGATCAAAAGAAGTAAGATGATTGCTAATTAACACCAAAAATCACTTGCGTTCATTCTAATCTTTAATATTATGTAAGCCAATACGCTTTGATAACGGACACCGCATGCAGCCAATAATAGAAAGCTTTTTTGATGCTGTCACAAGTACAGTCAGCCATGTGATTTATGATCAAGTTGGCGGGCATGCTGCGGTGATAGATCCAGTGCTTGATTTTGATGTCAAATCTGGCCGCACCAGCACCGCCTCGGCCGATAAGATTCTTCACTTTATTCACGAACATCAACTCACTCTTGCCTGGATCTTAGAGACCCATGCGCATGCAGATCATCTATCTTCTGCCAAATATTTGCAAAAAAATCTGGGCGGTAAAATTGCCATTGGTGCGCATATCGGATCGGTCCAAGGCACCTTTAAAAAATTATTTAATCTGGAAGATAGCTTCGCGGTTGATGGCTCGCAATTTGATGTATTACTAGATGACAATCAAGTTTTTCAAATTGGTCAATTAGAGGCTAAGGCTTTATTTGTACCCGGCCATACGCCCGCTGATATGGCGTATCAAATTGAGGATGCCGTATTTATCGGCGATACCATGTTTTCCCCGGATACTGGTACAGCGCGCTGTGATTTCCCTGGTGGCGATGCACAGCAACTATACCGGTCGATACAGAAATTATTGGTGTTACCGCCCGAGACACGACTTTTTTTATGCCATGACTATCCGCCCGCTGAGCGCCATCATTTATCGATGAGCACAGTTGCCGAGCAACGCGCCGGCAATATCCACGTACACGATGGCGTCAGCGAAGCGCAATTCATCTCCATGCGTAAAAAGCGCGATGCCACACTGACGGTGCCAATATTAATTTTACCAGCAGTGCAGGTAAATATTCGTGCAGGCAATTTCCCGCCAGCCGAGAGCAATGGCAACAGTTATTTAAAGATTCCACTCAACATTTTGTAAACTTTTTTACAATAATCACTTAGGAGAACAACATGGAAATCAATGTAGGCAGTACAGATCGCATCATTCGTATCGTCGCGGGTTTGAGCCTGATAGGTGCAACGTTGGCGGGCTTTATCGGGGTTTGGGGCTGGATAGGAATCGTACCGTTATTAACAGGCACCTTCCGGTTTTGTCCCGCCTATTTGCCCTTTGGTCTATCAACCTGCTCAATGAAAAAATAAAAAAACAAAACTATGGCGCATGTAATTCGACGAATTGCCATCAGTACCGGCGGTGGCGATGCGCCAGGCTTGAACGCGGTCATCCGCGCTGTAGTATTGGCAGCTGCTCAGCGTGGCTGGGAATGTTATGGCATACGCGAAGGTTTCAACGGAATATTGCGCAAAGACCGTTATCCTAGTGATGGCGTTTTCCATATCACGCTTGATATGGTGCGCGGCATTGGCCATCTAGGTGGCACAATTCTAGGTACGACCAATCATGGCAATCCACTACATTTTCCTTTGACCATGCCGGATGGAAGCATACAAGAAGTGGATAGGTGCGACGAGATTATCGAGCACCTGAAGGCGATAGAAATTGATGCCTTAATTTGCATCGGCGGCGATGGCACCTTGACGATTGCGAATGAATTGCACAAAAGAGGTTTGCGCGTCATCGGTGTTCCAAAAACGATTGATAACGATCTCGACAAAACATTTACCACTTTCGGTTTTGACACCGCAGTGTCGTTCGCAACCGAATGCGTCGATAGGCTACATAGCACAGCCGAAAGCCATCAGCGTGTGATGGTAGTCGAAGTAATGGGGCGTTATGCCGGATGGATAGCGTTGCACGCAGGCATAGCCAGCAATGCCCACGTCATCCTTATTCCTGAACTACCGTTTGACATTGATCAGATAGTGGCAAAAATACGGGCGCGCGATGCGGCTGGTCGCCACTACAGCATCGTCATGGTTGCCGAAGGCGCTGTCCCCGCCAACGGTCAACACGATTTACTCGAAGCTGCCGCTGCTGGCCATGTCGAGAGACTAGGGGGTATCGGTGAACATCTAGCGCATGAATTGCAAGAGCGCACAGGCAAAGATGCACGTGCCGTCGTGCTGGGGCATTTACTACGCGGCGGCAGTCCGACCTCGTTTGACCGCTTGTCGGCGATGCGTTTTGGCGCTGCCGCAGTACGCGCACTCGATGAAGGCCACACTGGCATCATGGTCGCGCTGGCGTTTCCGAATGTGAATTACGTTGCGCTGGAAGAAGTTGCAGGCCGCATGAAGGGCGTGCCCTTGGATGGCGACACACTGCAAACCGGGCGCGATGTGGGTATTTGTTTTGCAGATTAGGCCGAGTTGATCACTTGGACATGAGGAGCACGAATGTGTCATCAACACGTCTCTTCATCAATGAAAAATTCGGCACCTCTCAAAATGAACTATGATCTGAATTAATTCAGTACATAAACCGGTATCATGTCTTCTTGCCATCTCACTGTGATTGACACTTCACGTTCTAGCTTACTTAAACTTCTCGTCACAAGCGCTTTATTGACATGCTTAACTACTGTCAATGCAAGTGAACTGAGATTGGCTCTGGTTACCGACCGACCACCGTATTGCTTCAAAGTGAATGAGGTGGATAGCGGTATCGAAATCGACCTGATCCGTGCCGCGCTCAAGCCATATGGCCACACCGTTAAACCAATTAATGTTCCAAAAGTACGCCTTGCGCTCACGTTAAAAGCGAATGATGCAGATATCGCCGCCACGATTCAAGGAGTGGACGGCGATGGTTTATTTTTTTCAGATGAGTACATTCAATTTCACAATTACGCTGTCAGCAAAAAGAAAAGAGACATCAAGATAAACACGGTCACTGACATAGATAAATATACTTTTATTATTTGGCAAGGTGGCTGGAAAAATCTCGGCACAGAATTCGAGGCAAGCTACAAACCAGATGCAATGGGGAGGTTTCGTGCCAATTACACCGAAGCGCATAGCCAGATAAATCAAGCGAGAATGTTTTGGGCAGATCGTGCTGAGCTAGTGATTATGGACAAAAAAATCTTTGAACATTTTAAAAAGCTATTAAGCAGTGAATACAATACTGAAGAAGAAATCGTTTTTCATGATTTCACAAAAAATCAAACCACCTATTCAGTTGCATTTCGCAATCAAGAACTGCGCAATCAATTTAATGAAGGCCTGAAAAA
>JANYFV010000602.1 GCA_025359635.1 Undibacterium sp.
CTGGCCATAGTTCACATCCATACGGTATGTTTAGCATCAACAGAAAATTTAGATTTTTCATCATCAAAATCACTACTTACGCATTTAGACCTGACACGACACATAGAAAAACGTGATGACAAATATTCTATTATTCTCAAATCTATCAACTCTAAAAAACGCGCTTTGATTACGCAAAACTATAACTAAAATTACCATCAGAAACACCAACCCCAACACTCGTTATATCGTTACCTTCCATCATTCGGGTCAAAAATTCACGACTAATATCCGGCAACATGGTATTCGTCAAAATTGCATCAATCATGCGTCCACCAGACTCACTCTCGGTACAACGCGAGACCACCAGCTTGACCACATCATCACCATATTCAAACGGGATTTTATAGCGCGCTTCGACACGCTTCTTGATGCGGTTCAGTTGTAATTTCACGATCTGACCGAGCATCTCGTCCGACAGAGGGTAATAAGGAATCGCGACCAAGCGGCCCAGCAAGGCAGGCGGGAATATTTTGAGCAAAGGTTCGCGCAATGCTTTTGCCATGCCTTCCGGTTCCGGCATCAGATCCGGATCCTTGCACAATCCTGCAATCAGATCGGTGCCGGCATTGGTCGTCAAGAGTATCAAGGTATTTTTAAAATCGATGAAGCGCCCTTCTCCATCTTCCATGAAGCCTTTGTCAAATACCTGGAAAAACATTTCATGGACATCGGGATGGGCTTTTTCCACTTCATCTAGCAAGACAACTGAATACGGTTTACGCCGCACCGCTTCGGTCAACACACCACCCTCGCCATAGCCCACATAGCCCGGAGGTGCGCCCTTAAGTGTCGATACCGTATGCGCTTCCTGATACTCGCTCATATTGATGGTAATCAGATTTTGCTCGCCACCATACAGAGCCTCGGCCAGCGCCAAAGCGGTTTCTGTTTTACCCACACCGGAAGTGCCTGCCAGCATGAACACACCTATCGGCTTATTAGGATTATCCAACCCGGCACGTGAGGTTTGTATACGCTTGGCGATCATTTCCATTGCATGATCCTGGCCGATCACACGCTGCGCCAGCAATGCTCCAACCTTGAGTATGGTTTCCATCTCATTTTTTGCCATGCGCCCGACTGGAATTCCGGTCCAATCACCTACTACCGAAGCCACCGCCTGATAATCTACGGTCGGCAAAATCAACGGAGTTTCACCCTGCAGCTCACTGAGTTTAGCTTGTACAACATTCAGTTGTGCCAATAGTTCCAGACGCTCTACTTCGCGATCTTCGGCGTTCACAACAGCAGCAATACCTTCTGCTACGGCCTCAGCCTTTGCGGCAACTTCAAGACTGCTGCCAGTACCTTCCACTGGTAATATTCCGTCTCGCAGCTTTGCTCGCAAAGCCAGCAATTGGTCGACCAATTCTCGTTCTGCGGTCCAACGCAGATCGAGCTCTGACAAGCGGGTGCGCTCTGTTGCCAAGAGTTCATCTGCATCGCCCTGGCGTTTGCCAATATCAATGCCAATCGCCTTTTCACGGGCGATGATACCGAGTTCAGTTTCCAATGCTTCAATACGTTTGCGGCAATCGTCAACCTCGGCCGGTGTGGCATGCAGACTGACTGCCACACGAGCACATGCCGTGTCGATCAAACTAACCGATTTATCCGGTAACTGGCGCGCCGGAATATAACGGTGTGAAAGTCTGACCGCCGCTTCCAAGGCTTCATCAAGAATTTGTACCTTGTGGTGTTTTTCCATGGTGGAGGCAACGCCACGCATCATCAGAATCGCCTTTGCCTCGTCAGGCTCATCCACTTGTATGGTCTGGAAGCGGCGCGTCAATGCCGGATCTTTTTCAATATGCTTTTTGTACTCGGCAAAAGTCGTGGCACCGATAGTGCGTAAGGTGCCACGCGCCAACGCGGGCTTTAATAGATTGGCTGCATCTCCGGTACCAGCGGCACCACCTGCGCCAACCAAGGTATGGGTCTCGTCAATAAACAAGATGATGGGTTTGGTGCTCGCCTGCACTTCATCGATCACAGAACGTAAGCGTTGTTCAAACTCGCCTTTCATACTGGCACCCGCCTGCAACAAACCTACATCGAGTGAGCGTAGCTCTACTTCTTTAAGGCTGGGAGGCACATCGCCGCGCGCAATGCGTTGTGCAAAACCTTCTACTACCGCAGTTTTTCCGACACCGGCTTCACCAACCAGAATCGGATTATTTTGCCGACGGCGCATGAGAATATCGACAACCTGACGGATTTCATCATCACGACCAACGATAGGGTCCATCTTGCCATTGCGCGCTTGCTCAGTCAGGTCGACCGTGAATTTTTTCAGCGCCTCTTGCTTGCCCATTGCTGCAGGTGCAATTGCACCACTGCCTTCGCCTGGTGCTCCAGCGCCCGCGACAAAGCCATCGGTTGCGGCCATTTGTGCTTCAGGTGACCCACCCAATATTTGTGCAAATTCTTCTGACAGGTTTTCAACTTTGACTTTTTCAAACTGTCGCGATACACCGTACAAAACGTTACGCAGGCTATTGGTTTTAAGCATGCCTAAGATCAAGTGTCCTGAGCGCACTTGCGATTCACCACACATTAAGGTCGCATAAACCCAGGCACGCTCGACACTCTCTTCCAATTGAGACGACAGATCAGTCACTGAGGTTGAACCTCTTGGCAAGCGATCAAGTGCCGCAGTGAAATCACGCGCTAGACCGGCTGGATCCAAGCCGTAATGTTTAATAATGCGAGCCAGATCCGAATCTTGCAATTGCAAAATTTGATTGAGCCAATGCACCATTTCTACGTAAGGATTGCCACGTAGTTTACAAAACACGGTACTACTCTCTATTGCACGATAACACAGGCTATTCAGCTTGCCAAACAACGCGACGCGACTAATCTCTGCCATATAATCTTTCGTTAAGGTAATAA
The DNA here is from genome assembly GCA_025359635.1 of Undibacterium sp. Lineage (GTDB taxonomy): Bacteria > Pseudomonadota > Gammaproteobacteria > Burkholderiales > Burkholderiaceae_D > Undibacterium. The sequence goes on from JANYFV010000602.1 coordinate 2,938, forward strand.
ATTGACCGCACGGGCGATCGGGTTTAACAGCAATTGATTTGAATCTTTTGTTGGCGGCAAATTATGCAACCAAGACGTGAGTCCGAGACGCGATGAACCAAGCTTCATGACGGGTATCTGTTCTTTTTTCAGAATGATCCTCACATCCCACTCAAGTGCATCACCAACATAATTACGTACCCAATCCACCAGACATTTGAGACTATCACCGCCCGGTAACATTCTGCAATATTGAGCAAAATCAAGCGGCCCGACAACAATACGAAATTTGCTCTGACTGTCCCATACTTTGCCACCTAATACTATCGCAGAGCCCAGGACGCTGCTACCATCTAACGCGCCAAGCCTAGTACGTGCTTCTATGGGCAGAACCATCCAATGTCCAACAAACTGTTCAATCGCAAACGGTAATTGAAAAAACTCACGCAAAATGGTGACCAAGCCAGACGCATTGCGTGCGCGCTTTGTCATTAAACCTGCAAAATGCAGCTTAGCAAAATCAGGAACTTCGTCGCGCATGCGTAACGACGGACTGCCAATACCAAACAAAGAACCTACGTAGGTTGAGAAACGGTCATCTTCCTCACGATCAAGATTGATAACCGGTTCGCCCGCAGCACTTGCGCGATAAAACAGGGACAATAATCTGTGATGAAAAATATCCAGAAAACGCGCGAAAGTCGGGTCGTTTGCATTGCGCAGGCGGTCACGTGCGTATTCCGTCAGATGCGTAGGAAGAGGACCATTGGTACCAGTAAGTCCAAAAAAATTAACAAAAAGGCGAGCATGTTTGACGTCACCCGCTGGTTCAAACGCGGAAATCGCTGTGGGAAGAAAAGCCAGCTCAGGATTTTGTGCAAAGCGCACCGCGTCATCACGCGGACGCAATGACTTTCCGATTCGTGCTTGCTCTGGATAAGCGTTTTCGATTAAGCGCAAGAGTTGGAAAAAATCGAATTTTCCGACTCCTTTTTCCAACGTTTGAAATAATTCTATAGGGTCTCGCATTGCCCCTCCCTCGTCATCCATCGCATGATCTCACCACGTGAGATAGTTTTAATGACGGTTTCGGTAAATGAGTTAATCGAGACGTATTGCGCAAAAAATTGCTCTAGTACCGCACCAAGCAAAAATGCTCCCGTACCCTCAAAAGCTGCGTCGTCCATAGTGACGGTAATCTGAAGCCCACGGCCAAACGTAATCGGGCCAGGCGAAGGCATACGACGTGTGATACGAGTTGATTGAATTGAGCGAACACCATCAATTTGGCGTTTAGACGTCAGGTCACCAGAATGACAATACAATTCCAACAGCTCTCTCAAAGAACTGGCTCCTTGCTCTGGATCTGTATCGACTAGTGACAAGTAATTTAAGGAAAGGTGATTCAATAAGCGCCAAGCCATATCTCCCTCTGCAAATGATGGCAAAGGCTGACTTGGACCGGCCACGCAGCGCACTGACGACACTGGTGCGTCCGAATCCAAAATAAAATCAGTCTTCCCAGTCCCCACCGGCATCGAGAGCGGCAAATCACGATTCGTACACAACACACCAAGACCTAATTGTCGTAAATCGCTGCGATAAGGTGCATTATCAGCATCAACTATTGAGATGAAGGCCTCGCTGCCAATGTAGCTCGAGCGCGGACCGCGCTGCCGCTGTTTCTCTGACATCACTCTTTTTTCGCGTCGAATTTGATAAAACGCTTTGCTTTGACTTTGACTATTTAAATCCTTAGCGGTGTAAAAAGCCTGAAACTGCTGCTCGGAACCAGCACCAATTCCATAACCCATGACATCCTCAATCTGAAAAATTTCAAAATCCGTAGGCCTGGTGCGATCAGCCAAGACATGATATTCAAAATTTTCGGGAGACACGTTAATGCGATCAGCTCGGCGCGGAAAAAGATTGACTGCCGGCGTGCAATTAAGCGAAAAATTTGATGCATCCAGGGTTTGTTCAAGTTGTGCATCAGCTTTATTAAGCAATACCGTAATTTCAATTTCATTTTCATTGCAACGACTAAATGCTGTTTGCAATCCGGTTAACTCGACAAACATAAACCGCTGGGGAAACGCAAAATATTCCTGCAACAATCGGTATCCGCTAAAGCTACGTTTTCCACTAGGAAGCAGCGACTGGTCTTCATCAAATCCTACCGTCTTGACTGCGCGCTTCGGCAACAATTGATGCCATGACGCAGGTCGGACTGTCGGTGTAACCAGCACGCCCTCAACACTGCCAAGCATTTTTTCGTATATATGCATGGGCATTTCGTCGCCACCTCGTATATACAATATTAGATTATTAAGAGGAAGATTTTTTATCTTTAGGTCGCCACAGGCGCGCAGGCGAAAACGAATCCCAGCCTTGACACCGTTAGGCAACTGGACATCTAGTCCCGCCTGATTTCCACTATGGGTAAAAAATTTAGCTTCGATTAATTCGAGGGGCCACATTGTTAAATCATGTGCAGTACGGTATTCGCAAGGAGTAGCGTCCCCTTTCCCGACAACACTACGCAAAACACTTTGTCGAGGTACTTTAAAACCTGTGGCTAAACTTGGATTGGTCAGATCTGGATTAAGTTGCACCACCGTCATTGACGGAATCGGTGCCAAAAATTGTGGGTAAACTAATTCTGACAAATGCTGGGTAAAACGTGGAAACTCAGCATCGATTTTCATCTGTACACGTGCAGCTAAAAAACTAAAACCTTCCAAAAGACGCTCGACATAAGGGTCCGCACACTCAAAACCTTCTAAACCCAAACGCCCGGCAATTTTTGGAAATTCATTCGCAAATTCACCACCCACTTCTCGTAAGTGCTGTAGTTCTTGGCTGTAATAACGGAGAAATCTAGGGTTCATAAGCAATAATGTTAATGATAATTTAAGCGCGACCCGTAGTTTCCGAAATACTGAACGCCGAACCTTCCATATCTAATTCAGTGCGTAAATAAAGCCGTTCCGGATAGGGTTGCGCCCACATGTCACCTTCTATTTCGAAGATAACTTTGTTATAACTCGCCCCGCCATGATCGGCAGAAATTGCTTTAACTACGACCGTACTACGTATAATGCGGGGTTCAAAATCCCATATTGCCTGCCGAATTGCTCTCTCAAGCTCTAGCAAATCTACCCCCGACAATGACACACCGGAAATATCTGGCATTCCGAAATTAAGTACCGAATTGCTGACAATTGGGTATAAGGCCAAATCTTTATTGGGGATTAACTTAGTCGTATTCAAAAGCCAAGCCAAATCGCGCAATACACCTTCACGTAAGGCACGAACAGACAACACTCGCCGATCACGGCCTTCCACATTTTTGTCTGGTTCGTGATCAGTTAAGCGATCGAGCAGCGAAGGCTGCAACCGCTCACTAGATGCAAGCTCAGCCATTGTTTTCTATATCGTCAAATATAATTTGTCGAACATCCATTAAGGCAAAATCACTTGAATCTGTTGCAAACATGCGCTGCCCCAATCCGCACGTGGGCTGCGGCTCTACGCCAACCCATTCGGTTCGACGCGACAACAACAAGCCATTGTCGTCACTATTAATCGTTTCGTTGTATCGGGTTGGAATCAAACCAACTGTTTCGCCGCCATTTACCCAAGTAAAAGACGCTGGCATCCAAACCGAATCACGCAGATCCACTGGTGCTTCGACATCAATCTGCTTCACTCTGTGAAATGGTATCCAATAGTAACGGCCATTGATGATTGCTTCAAGAATCGGGCCTAAGCGTTGATCTGCGTCGGCAATCCATTGGAATGCTTCACCATTTATTGTTCCACTGCTAGCAGGTGCAGCTATAAAGGCTTGCTCACGTGCCGCCGCCGCTTTAACATGCTCACCTTCACCCGAGAGACGTAACGCTTCTAACAATAAAACTACCCATTGTTCTGGCTCACCAAAAATCATCGGTGGACGCTTACCAGCAAAAATCTCTGGACGCAATGCTTCACATTGAATTGCTTCTCTATATGTCTGCACCATGGGCATGGTACTGGCATCCAATTTCCCGGCAACATCAAGCTGCGTTAAAGCACGCGGCCAGTTACCCAACACAGTGAGAAGTTGAAATAAAAAAACACGGTACTTTGCACTAGAAGGGTCATTACGCACAGTATCTTGCAGAGCTTTAAGCGCTGCGGGGAGATTGCCTTCATTGATTAGCTGTTGCGCTAGCATTCAAGTACACCCTATAGTCATAATTTTTTCAAAGACAGTCTGATCACAACATGGCGACTTAAAAATTAACCTGAAGTCGACGAAAATCAACTTCAGGGCAATTTAAAATTGTTTCAATGTTGGACTATATCAATTACGCGACATTTTCCGCGATATTCCAAGTGAACTCTGCGTCTGCAGCCATACCACCTTTTGCGTCTTGCTTGGCATAGGCAAATTTTACTTTTCCAAAATTCAAAGTCACATTTTCAGTCAGTTTATCTTCACCACCGCTACCACCAGTGCTAATGGAAGTGACGAGCACTTCTTCCATTGTAATTTCAAGGTATTTATGCTGACCTTCTCCTGCTTTCCGTACCAACAAAACACATTTTTCAATATGTGATCCCTTGGCCAAACTAGTCATCAACCCATTCGTCGCACTATCAATATATTTAGTAAACGACAAATCTTGGAAATTTGCTTTACCAGCTCCGCCTCCACCACCCATATGCGTGGTTCCTGATTGGCTCATACCCCAACTCCAGGCCAAAACATCTATATCGCCCTTAGGACCTTGAGTTTTGTCACGGGATTCGCCTTTGATTTTTGCACCCAAATTAATGAACATATCCATTGCCATTTTATTTCTCCTTGATCAACCAACCATTTGTTGATTGGCATAATATACATAGATAAAAAGTACTTGCGACGAGCACAACTACGTCGAAAGCGACAGAACAACGCGCCTGCAAAACATTATTTTTACCCCATTTTTGCTGATGGAACCTTTGAGACTAAACGCAAACTCACAGTTAAACCTTCAAGCTGATAATGCGGACGAAGGAAGAATTTTGAAGTGTAGTAACCTGGATTTCCTTCCACTTCTTCCAAAATCACTTCTGCCGCAGCCAAAGGCTTACGTGCTTTGGTTGCCTCGCTAGAATTAGCAGGATCACCATCGACATATTGCATGATCCATTTAGTTAGCCAACGCTCCATTTCGGCACGCTCAGCAAACGAACCAATTTTGTCACGCACTATGCATTTCAAGTAATGTGCAAATCGGCATGTTGCAAACAAGTAAGGCAAACGCGCTGCAAGGTTGGCATTTGCTGTCGCATCTGGATCATCATAAACAGCAGGCTGATGTAATGATTGCGCACCAATAAATGCAGCAAAATCAGTATTTTTCTTATGCACTAAAGGCATAAAACCGTTCGCAGCCAATTCCGCCTCACGTCGATCGCTGATCGCGATTTCAGTAGGGCATTGCATCGCTACGCCGCCATCATCGGTCGGGAAGGAATGGACGGGTAAGCCTTCTACCGCGCCACCCGACTCAATGCCGCGAATGCGCGAACACCAACCGTATTCTTTGAACGAGCGATTAATGTTAACAGCCATCGCATACGCCGCATTAGACCAGGTATAGCCCTTACTATTTGCGGCAGAAGTATCTTCCTCAAAATCGAACTCCTCGACCGGATCTGTCTTCGCAC
>JANYFV010000007.1 GCA_025359635.1 Undibacterium sp.
TGCCTACACGCCTTCATTCGGCCTGATGGGACACGAATCGCTGATCATGCAGCAAAGCGATATCGGCGCGATAGCGACCAGCATCAAGGATTGTTTGCGTTGTGGTAAATGTAAGCCAGTCTGCGCCACCCATGTGCCGCGTGCTAATTTGTTGTATTCACCACGGAATAAAATTCTCGCCACATCCTTGCTAGTGGAAGCATTTCTATACGAAGAGCAAACCCGGCGCGGCATCTCGATTAAACATTGGGATGAATTTTCCGACGTGGCGGATCACTGCACGGTTTGCCATAAATGTCTGAATCCTTGTCCGGTTGATATCGACTTCGGTGATGTCTCGATGAATATGCGCAATCTCTTGCGCAAGATGGGGCAAAAAAAATTCAATCCTGGCACTGCCGCCTCGATGTTTTTCCTCAATGCCACTGATCCTGCGACCATCAATGCCACGCGTCAGGTCATGATAGGCTGGGGTTACACGGCGCAGAGATTCGGTCACGACTTGCTGAAGAAATTCGCCAAAAAACAGACCAAGGTGCCGCCAGCAACCGTCGGTAAAGCGCCGATTAAAGAGCAGGTAATTCACTTCATCAACAAGAAGATGCCGGGTAATTTGCCGAAGAAAACGGCGCGTGCCCTGCTCGATATTGAAGATGACAAGATCGTGCCGATTATTCGCGATCCTTTGACGACCACGGCCGACACCGAGGCGGTGTTTTATTTCCCCGGTTGCGGCTCTGAGCGACTATTTTCGCAAGTCGGTCTGGCCACGCAGGCAATGCTCTGGAATGTCGGCGTACAAACGGTATTGCCACCGGGTTACTTGTGCTGCGGTTATCCGCAACGCGGTAACGGTCAGTTCGACAAAGCCGAGAAGATGATGACGGATAACCGGGTTTTATTTCACCGTATGGCCAATACCTTGAATTATCTCGACATCAAGACTGTCCTCGTCTCTTGTGGCACTTGCTACGATCAACTGGCAACCTACGAGTTTGATAAGATATTCCCGGGTTGCCGGATTCTCGATATCCATGAATATCTGCTCGAAAAAAATGTCAAGCTGGCAGGTGTTGAAGGTACGCGTTATATGTATCACGAGCCTTGCCATAACCCGATGAAATTGCAGGAGTCTGGCAAGACCATCAACGCCTTGATCACGACGGTCGACAATGTCAAGATTGAGAAAAATGAACGCTGCTGTGGTGAGTCGGGCACGTTGGCAGTCAGTCGTCCGGATATCTCTACGCAGGTGCGTTTCCGTAAAGAAGAAGAGATGCAAAAAGGCGCAGATAAGTTGCGTGATGACGGCTTTAAAGGCGATGTGAAAATTCTCACGTCTTGCCCGTCTTGCCTGCAAGGTTTGTCACGTTATAACGACGATGCCGACACGACCGCCGATTACATCGTGGTCGAAATGGCGAAACATATTCTTGGCCCGAACTGGATGCCAGAGTACGTCGCAAAAGCAAATAATGGCGGGATAGAAAGAGTGCTGGTATGACGGCCGAAACAAAGGCGTGCGAATTATGTGAACATGGCGGTGGCGAAATCGTCGTGCAAAACGCACAATGGCGCGTGGTGCTGGTAGATGATGCGAATTATCCCGGATTTTGTCGCGTGATCTGGAATGTGCATGTGTCGGAAATGACCGATCTGCTCCCGGTCGAGCGCAGTAGCCTGATGCAGGCCGTTTGCAAGGTCGAGCAAGCGATCCGCGACGTCATGTCGCCGCATAAAATTAATCTAGCCAGCCTTGGTAACATGGTGCCGCATTTGCATTGGCACATCATCCCGCGTTATAGCGATGATGCGCATTTCCCCAATCCGGTCTGGGCCAATGCCCGAGCGGATTTGCCGGATGTCAGCGCGCGCAGGGCGCTGTTGCCGCGCCTGCGCACTGAACTGCTAAATCAGCTAAAGCAGCCGGCTTGATACTCAAAGAGGAGCATGATGCAAGAATCAAAAAAACACCTACCCGGACCGGCGCCAACTGCGCTGAATGTCCGTACGCAATCCCATGTGCTGGAGATCAGTTTTGATGATGGTAAAGAATTCTCTTTGCCATTCGAGCTTCTGCGCGTGTACTCACCATCGGCCGAAGTGCGAGGTCACGGTATAGGTCAGGAAGTTTTGCAAATTGGCAAGCGACATGTAGGTATTAGCGCGGTGGAACCTGTCGGCAATTATGCGGTGAAGCCTGTGTTTTCTGATGGCCATGAATCCGGTATTTTTACCTGGGATTATTTGCATTCCTTGGGTGAGAATCAGGCGCAATTGTGGTCGGATTACTTGGGTAAATTGCAAGCTGCCGGTTTCGAGGGTGAAAGCGGGCGTGATGCTCGTACGCCAATAAAAAGCGGTGGAGCTTGCGGGCATAAGCACTAGACGGATTCCTTGTGTGCTTCCCCCTACCGGAGGACGGAGTATAAAGCCAGTTCTCGCAGGGATTTTCTAGTAACTCATTCGCTTGGCGGTTACACATCCATGACTGTCGTTGGCCACTGTTGCCTTATAATGCGGACAAATTCATCAAGGGCAAAATATGAGCAATACTATATGAGCAATACTACCCATTTCGGTTACACCACCGTAGAAGAAGATCAAAAAGTTCACAAAGTGGCCGAGGTTTTTCATTCCGTCGCGGCTAAATACGATGTGATGAATGACCTTATGTCGGCTGGTCTACATCGCGTCTGGAAGATATTTACCATAGCCCAGGCTGGCGTGCGCCCAGGCTTCAAGGTGCTCGATATTGCCGGTGGCACTGGTGATCTGGCTAAAGAATTTGTCAAGCAGGCCGGCAAGACAGGTGAAGTCTGGCACACCGATATTAATGAATCGATGTTGCGCGTCGGTCGCGACCGGCTCTTGAATATGGGCCTGATCACCCCCACCTTGCTCTGTGACGCAGAGAAGCTGCCTTTCCCTGATAACTATTTTGATCGTGTGAGTGTCGCTTTTGGTTTGCGTAACATGACGCACAAAGATCAGGCCTTGGCAGAAATGCATAGAGTATTGAAACCGGGTGGTAAGTTGCTGGTGCTGGAGTTTTCAAAAGTGCCAGAAATCATGCAAAAACCTTACGATCTTTACTCGTTCAAAGTATTGCCTTGGCTCGGCGAAAAAATCGCCCAAGATGCAGAGAGTTATCGGTATTTAGCAGAATCGATACGCATGCACCCGGATCAGGAAACGCTGAAAAGCATGATGCAGGAAGCAGGCTTGGAACGTGTGCATTATTACAATTTAACGGCAGGTGTGGCCGCACTTCACACAGGTATCAAGTTGTAACCCAGTTTTAACGTAGGTTTAGGAGAAAGTAAGATGAAGAAATTTTTATTCGCAATGATGTTGATGGCCGGTGCGTTGACAATAGCCGTGTCTGATGCTGAAGCGAAGCGCTTTGGCGGTGGCGGCTCTATCGGCAAACAATCGACTAATGTGTCACGTCAGGCAACTCCTGCGGCACCAACTCAGGCCAAACCGGCTGCGGCGCCTGTAGCGGGCGCACCAGCAGCTGTGCCACCTAAACCGGCTAGTCCCTGGAAAGGTATTGTCGGCGGCTTAGTTGGTGGAGCCTTGCTCGGTGCCATGTTCTCGTCTATGGGCATGGGCGGCGGCATGGCTGGCGCACTCGGCTCTATCTTGCCGATAATCTTGCTGGCAGGATTGGCATTCTTTTTGTTCCGCATGTTTCAAAACCGTAACAGCGCCAGTGCACCATCTGCATATACGCCGCAACAGCCAGCGTACGCAGGTAGTTCGGTAACATCGTTACCAGAAATCGGTTCACGCGTCGAGCCGCAGTCCTTCCAGTCTGGAGCAGCTTCAGCAACGCCGGGCGCATCGTTTGGCTCCGCGGATCAAGGTACCTGGAGCATTCCTTCCGATTTCGACGTTCCGGCATTTTTGCGTAATTCCAAGACTTATTTCATCCGCCTGCAGGCGGCTTGGGATAAAGCGGATATCAATGATATTCACGAATTTACTACGGCCGAAATGTATGCTGAAATCAAGCTGCAAATTCAGGAGCGTGGAACTTCTGCGAATGTGACTGATGTGGTGTCTGTCGATGCTGAATTGCTAGGTTTGGAAACAGTAGGCAATGATTACCTTGCCAGCGTTAAATTTACCGGCATGATTAAGGAAGATCCAAAAGAACCGGCCGAAGCATTTAAGGAAGTGTGGAACTTGACTAAGCCTTTAAATGGTCAAGGCGGTTGGGCTTTAGCTGGAATTCAGCAATTGTAATATCTTGAAGTAGGTGACTTTTTCTCACGCTTGATCAAACACCTACTCCCCTGAGGGGATAAGCTGTTAAACTTGAAACCGCTCATGCATCTCATGGGCGGTTTTTTATTTATTATGACGCCAATTAACTCTACCTTCCTGTTTTTTGTGAACCACTTGCTCGCGCAAGAAGCCTGGGCAAAAAGCAAACTTCAGACTCACGCCGGCAAAATTGCCTGCATCGATTTACAGACCATGACTTTGCGACTTAAGGTTGCGTCTGACGGCACGTTAATCGAGGCTGAGGCAGATACCTTGGCCGATGTCACCATTAGATTGAAACTCAGTGATTTGCCCTTAATTGCGCAAAATCGTGAGCGTGCTTTTTCCTACGTTAAGGTAGACGGTGATGCCGATTTTGCCAATACTATTTCGCATCTAAGCCAAAATTTACGTTGGGAAGCAGAAGAAGATTTGAGTAAATTGTTTGGCGATGTAGTAGCCGTGCGCATGGTGTCTACGGCAAAGTCACTCATGCAATCGGCGCAGCAAGCGCATCAAACAATTCAAGAAAATCTAGCGGAATATTTTCTGGAAGAAAACCCGATGCTGATTCGGCCTGGCGCAGTTCAGGCTTTCGGTGCAGAAGTGAATAAATGTCGCGATGATGTGGAGCGTCTCATCAAGCGCATAGAAAAATTAGAAAGGTCGCGTCAATGATGTGGAAGTTTTTGAGGGTGATAAAAATCGTCCGTATCGCCGTGCGTTATGGTATCGACGAAATTGCCATGTCAGGCCTGCGAGTGCCACGTACTGCAAGATTCATTGAAGCGCTTCTTTTCTGGCGTGATTTATCCGCGCCTCGCGGCGAACGTTTGCGCAAAGCATTAGAAGATCTGGGGCCAATTTTCGTGAAGTTTGGTCAGGTACTCTCAACCCGGCGAGACTTGATGCCGCCAGACATTGCAGACGAACTAGCCAAACTCCAAGATCGAGTTCCGTCTTTCGATCCTGATCTGGCAATCGCGCAAATTGTTAAATCGTTGGGCGCGCATCCAGACCAATTGTTTGCCAGTTTTGATCGTGTGCCGGTGGCTTCGGCTTCTATCGCTCAAGTGCATTTTGCTATCCTAAAAGATGGCCGTGAGGCTGCGGTTAAAGTGCTACGCCCGGGTATGAAAGCGGCTATCGATAGCGATGTCGCCTTGATGCAAATTGCCGCTGGTTGGTTAGAATTTTTATGGTCCGATGGCAAGCGCCTCAAGCCTAAAGAAGTCGTGGCAGAGTTTGATAAATATCTGCATGACGAACTTGATCTGATGCGTGAAGCGGCCAATGGCAGCCAGTTACGGCGCAATTTCGCCGATTCAGATTTGCTGCTGGTACCAGAAATGTACTGGGATTATTGCTCTTCGTCTGTGATCGTAATGCAGCGCATGAAGGGGATACCGATTTCACAGTTAGATCAGTTGCGTGAAGCTGGTGTTGATCTTGAGAAGCTTTCGCGCGATGGCGTGACGATCTTCTTCACGCAGATTTTTCGCGACGGTTTTTTTCACGCCGATATGCATCCTGGAAATATTCTGGTCTCGACTGATCCTGCGACTTTTGGGCGTTATATCGCGCTCGATTTTGGGATCGTTGGCACCCTGAATGATTTTGATAAAGACTATTTATCGCAGAATTTTCTGGCGTTTTTCCGCCGCGATTACAAACGTGTGGCGGAAGCGCATATCGAATCCGGTTGGGCACCAAAAGAGACCCGTGTCGATGAACTCGAAGCCGCTGTGCGCGCCTGTTGCGAACCTATTTTTGACCGTCCACTCAAAGACATTTCTTTCGGTCAGGTCTTGTTGCGCCTGTTTCAGACTTCACGCCGTTTCAATGTAGAAGTGCAACCGCAGTTGGTGCTGTTGCAAAAAACCTTGCTCAATATTGAAGGCTTGGGGCGTCAGCTCGACCCTAATTTGGATCTGTGGAAAACCGCTAAACCCTATCTTGAACGCTGGATGAGTGAACAAATCGGATGGCGTGGCCTGATAGAAAAACTCAAGACAGAAGCGCCGCGCTACAGCCATATTTTTCCGCAATTGCCGCGTCTCGCGCATCAGGCCTTGAAGCGTGCTGGCGAAACCGCACAAAATGACGATTTGCTGGCTGCTTTGCTGATGGAACAACGCGCCACGAATCGGCTGCTGCGCACTATTATCTATTTTGCTGGCGGCATGATCGCTGGTATCTTGCTGGCGCAATTCATTTTTCACTTCGTAGAATATTAGGTCAAACGCCATGCCAGACTTTCAATCTAAAGATCCCACGCAAGCTGGTTTTTGGAATGAACGGTTTGAGTCGCAATTTACGCCTTGGGATAAAGGTGGCGTGCCGCAGGCCTTGCAGCAATTTGTTGCCAAGGCCCGGCGCCCATTAGTGACATTAATCCCTGGTTGCGGCTTGGGTTATGAAGCTGCTTTTCTGGCGCAATCTGGCTGGGAAGTGACCGCCATCGATTTTTCTCCCGCAGCTGTAGCCAGTGCCCAAGCAGTTATAGGCGAGTGGGACAGGCATGTGATCGAGGCAGATTTTTTTCAATATCAGCCCACACTACCATTGGAGTTGATTTATGAGCGCGCTTTTCTGTGCGCCTTGCCTCATGTCATGCGAGCGCAGATCGTACAACGCTGGGCCAGCTTGTTACCGGAAGATGGATTATTGCTTGGATTTTTCTATGTTGATGATGCTCCTGAACGCTCACTTAAAGGGCCGCCATTCAGTATCTCTTCGCGTGAATTGTATGAATTAATTTCACCCTATTTTGAGTTGCAAGAAGATGCTGAAGTTACTGACTCACTTCCAGTGTTTGTTGGTAAAGAGCGCTGGCAGGTTTGGCGTAGGCTTGCTAGTGTTGTGACTACGCTTGATATTGACGAATAAAAGAATGAACTGCTTGGTATTTTCTTAGGATAAAATTCAAGTTAATGTTGTAACGGTAGCGTATTGCTTTTCTCTTCCCGCACATGAAAGATCCGTATTGGATAAGTTGCAATTACGGCGTGATCAGTGAGGCCAGACGTTTGGGGGTTGCTGTCGATATTTTTGTCGCCGACGGATATAACGACCTGGTCGGGCAGTTGCGTAAAATGGATGAGGTGATTGCGGCAAAATACGACGCTATAGTAATTTCACCACTAAGTATGAAAGCGAATAATTCCTCCATTGCCAAGGCGCGTGCAAAGGGAATTCCAGTTTTTGAATTGGCCAATGATAGTACTAGCGACGATTTGACAATTAAGGTAACTACTTCGTTAAAAAGTATGGGTATTGATGCTACTCAATGGGTAGTTCGTGATGCGCAAAAACGCGGATTGAAATCAATTAATATAGCGTTGCTGCCGGGGCCATCTGATGCAGGTTGGGTTAAGGGTGAAGTCGAAGGTACCCGCGAGGCGGCACATAAGGCAGCGATCAAAGTCAATATTTTGGATATTAAATATGGTGATAGCGACAGAATCGGCCAGTCACAATTGGCAGCGCAATTATTGGCTGAACACGGCAAAAAGCTCGATTACATTCTCGGCTGTACCGGATGCGCGCCAGCAGCTATTTTACCAACGAAAGAATCGGGTTTAAAAAACCGTATAAAAATTGTTTCCTACGATTTAACCAGAGAAGTAGCTGATTTTATTCGCAAGGGAGATATTGTGGCTTCAGGTGATACCAAAGGCGTGAGTCAGGCGAGGGTGTCGATTAACGCTGCGGTTAATTTTCTTGAGAAAAGAGCGAAAGAAGTACCTCACACTATTTTGATTAAATTGGGCTTAGTTGATCAAACTACTTATGCAAATTATGAATTCGACACATCGACTGCGCCGTCCGGCTATGTTCCAGTACTTTCTTACCTACCGGATGCCGTAAAGTAAATTGTCAGTTCAAAAAATAGTCTAAATATGAGAATTCGACTGCTACGAGATAAACTTTTGTTCAGCGTTGTTGCCATCAGTATCGTGGTGGCGCTGGCTTCGATGCTTGCAGTTTCATTTGTTATACGGCAGCAGCATCTAGATCAGTCGAGTGCGCTATTACATAAAGCGACCAGAATTATCAATGACAGTCTCGATGAGCGCAAAGAAAATCAGCTGATCGCCACGCGTAGATTGGCAACGCACAATAATCTCGGTTCAACCATCTGGTATCTGACGCAATATGCGCAATCAGATGTTGATCGTGAAACTTTGTTTACTACCTATCAGCAATTGGTTAGAGATACTTATAAGTTGGGGCGAACTGCCAGGTTCTCTAAAACGGCGATCTACGATGCTTCTGGCAATCTAGTCTCGTTTGCTTTACTTGATCGCAGTGATGAATCGCTTGGATTCGTGGAGCGCTTTCCTAGCCCGATGTTCCAGGTTTCTTCCTTGAAAAATGGGGATGAACTAAGCCGGAAAACTTTAGTTTCTACCGCCTCTGTCGCCAAAATAAATTTAAATTTTGGTGCTCTGATGCCAAAGCAGGAGAACGTACATTACGCTGTTGTAGACGGATTTCTCTCCATCGAAACTTATGTTCCAATTTTGGATCTGGCATTCGATGCAACTACAGGGAAGCAGGAAATTAAGCAACTTGGCTTGGTTGTCAGTGTGCAGCCTCTTGATCAATTGCTAGTGGATCAGTTGTCGCGCCTGACTGATATTAAAATAAATATTTTTACGCCACAGGGTTTTAGCTGCGGTAATTTGTTGAGTTATCGTTTGCCTGATGGGAAAGGCGTGAAAACGGGCGTCACAGTAAAAAGCACCGAAATGGCATTTAATGAGATCGTGGTCGAAGGGGAGGGCTTTTATCAAAGCCTGATTCCTCTCTTCACGAATCAACAAGTCGTTGGCACTATCGTTGCATTGCATTCCAAGCAAATTGTGCAAAGAGACACTTGGCAGATGATACAAACTTTGGGATTGATTGCGTTTGCTTGTCTGCTATTAATTCTGCCGTTTGACAGGGACGTCTGGCAAATATCGACGCTCTCACGAATCTTTGCAATCGCCGTGCTTTTTTTGAGATTGCCAATCTGGCGACAGCGCAGATTAAGCGTTCGAAACGTGATTTAGTCCTCATCATGCTCGATGTCGATAATTTTAAATCCATCAACGACCGGTTTGGTCATCCTGTTGGTGATGAGGTGTTGCGCCAGATCGCTAGTTGTTTAACTAAAACTGCCAGAGAGAGTGACACGCCAGCGCGCTATGGTGGAGAAGAATTTGTGGTGCTTGCCGTGGATACCGATTTGGCAGAGGGCCTCGTATTGGCAGAAAGAATTCGTGCTGCATTGAAAACAATTACGCTGCATGTTGATTTTCAGAGCATACACCCGACCGCGAGTATGGGAGTGGCTTGCTTGCGTCGGGATGAAAGCTTCGAACAGCTTTGTGCGCGCGATGATGCTGCGATGTATCTGGCCAAAAACGCGGGGCGTGATCGAGTGATCGAATCGACATAAAGTTGTTCGACTTGCTTAGATCGGATTTTAATGTCTATTTGCTTGTCGTTTAATTCAGGCTGAATTGGAGCTGGTGGTGTATGTTTGCAAGAGCGAGAGTGATTAACACCTTATTTAATTATTAATTTGGCAAATAGCATTATCAAATAAGTTGTGACTCTTTTTAAATTAGCACTTCAGCATAGTAATTATGCATACTCGTCTAAGGCTATCCTGCAAAAACATGTGAAAAACCTTTATAATTCAGGGTTTTACAAGATTTTTTTCGGATTATTACGATGCCTATTTATGCCTACCGTTGCGAAGAATGTGGATTTGCCAAGGACGTATTGCAAAAAATGTCCGATGATCCGCTTACAGTTTGTCTTGAATGTGGCAAGCCTAGCTTCAAAAAACAGGTAACTGCTGCCGGCTTCCAGTTAAAGGGATCGGGTTGGTACGTAACTGATTTTCGCGATGGCAAAGGTGGCGCAAATACGAATACTGTTGCTCCGGCGGCAGGATCAGCGAGTGAATCTGCCGGTACGTCTGGACAAACAACTAGCGACGCGGCACCAGCAAGTTCGGCTGCGTCAGCAAGCCCAGCGCCAGTAACGACGTCGGTATCCGACACTAAGGCAGCTTGATTTTGCCAGGCATTCTTTACGAGGAAAAATGAAACGCTATGCGTAAATATTTTATTACAGGCTTGTTGATTTTAGTGCCGTTGGCGATCACGCTGTGGGTTTTGCACGCGGTCATTAGCACGATGGATCAATCCTTATTGTTATTGCCAGAGCAATGGCGGCCAGAGCAATTGGTCGGCTTTAAAATTCTGGGACTAGGCACCATACTTACTCTGGTGATCGTTTTTGTGACAGGCTTATTGGCGCAAAATTTTGTCGGGAATATGGTGGTCGGTGCCTGGGAAGCCTTATTACAGCGCATTCCTATTGTCAGCTCGATTTACTCCAGTGTGAAACAAGTTTCAGATACCTTGTTTTCATCGACCGGCAATGCGTTCAGCAAGGCCTTGTTGGTGCAGTATCCGCGCGAAGGTGCATGGACCATCGCATTTTTGACGGGAATCCCAGGGGGCGATGTTGCGAATCACCTTGTTGGTGACTACATCAGCATTTATGTGCCGACCACGCCAAATCCGACGTCAGGTTTTTTTCTGATGGTGCCAAGAGCCGATACGATCGAGCTCGATATGAGTGTCGATGCAGCACTCAAGTATGTGGTGTCGATGGGCGTGGTTGCGCCAGATCAGATACCAGCAGAGAACAAAGAAGCGCTGAAATAGCGCCAAATTCAAGATTAATTTAACTATTTAATTAAAGACAGGTAAGAAATTATGTCCATGCGTACTAACTATTGCGGCCTCACTAACGAGGAATTACTTGGCCAAACCGTCAGCCTCTGTGGCTGGGTACATCGTCGTCGTGACCATGGTGGCGTGATTTTTATTGATTTGCGTGACCGTGAAGGTCTGGTGCAGGTCGTCTGCAATCCAGAAAATGTTGCGGTATTCAAGGCTGCTGAAGCGGTGCGTAATGAATTCTGTTTGCGTGTTACCGGTGTGGTGCGCCCGCGCCCGGATGGCACAGTCAACACTAATCTCAAGTCCGGCAAGATCGAAGTGGTTTGCGATAATCTGGAAGTCTTAAATGCTTCTGTTACGCCACCGTTCCAACTCGATGATGACAACTTGTCGGAAACGACGCGCCTGACTCACCGCGTGCTGGATTTACGCCGTCCGCAAATGCAAAACAATATGCGCCTGCGTTACAAAGTGACGATGGAAGTGCGTAAGTTCCTCGATGCACATGGTTTCATCGATATTGAAACACCGATGCTGACCAAATCCACACCGGAAGGCGCACGTGATTATCTGGTACCTTCGCGTGTCAACGCCGGCGAATTTTTCGCCTTGCCGCAATCGCCGCAATTGTTCAAGCAACTCCTGATGGTGGCTAACTTTGACCGTTATTACCAGATCGTTAAATGCTTCCGCGACGAAGATCTACGCGCTGATCGACAGCCAGAATTTACCCAGATTGATTGCGAAACTTCCTTCATGTCCGAGCAAGAAATCCGCGACATGTTCGAAGAAATGATCCGTCTGGTATTTAAAAATACCTTGAATATTGAGCTGCCAAATCCTTTCCCTGTGATGGATTATTTTGAAGCCATGGGTCTGTATGGCTCGGATAAGCCGGACATGCGCGTGAAGTTGCAATTCACCGATTTGACCGAAGTCATGAAAGATGTAGACTTCAAAGTCTTCTCTGGCGCAGCGAATATGGTGAATGGCCGCGTGGTCGGTATGCGCGTACCAGGTGGTGCAAATATGCCACGTTCCGAGATCGATGCTTACACCCAGTTCGTCGCGATTTACGGCGCTAAAGGTCTGGCTTACATTAAGGTCAATGAAGTTGCCAAAGGTCGCGACGGTTTGCAATCACCTATCGTCAAGAATCTGCACGATGCCGCTCTGGCGCAAATCCTGGCACTGACAGGCGCGCAAGATGGCGATCTGATTTTCTTCGGTGCTGACAAGGCTAAAATTGTTAATGATGCGATTGGTGCATTGAGGGTTAAAGTTGGTCATAGCGAATTTGGTAAAAACAATGGCTTGTTCGACGATGTCTGGAAACCATTGTGGGTCATCGATTTCCCTATGTTTGAATACGATGAAGCGAACGACCGCTGGTCCGCCACGCACCATCCTTTCACCGCACCAAAAGACGGTCACGAAGACCTCATGGAAAGCGATCCGGGCAAGTGCATCTCCAAGGCCTACGACATGGTATTGAACGGCTGGGAACTCGGTGGTGGTTCAGTGCGTATCCATCGCGCCGATGTACAAAGCAAGGTATTCCGCGCCCTGAAGATCGATGAAGAGGAAGCGCAATTGAAGTTTGGTTTCCTGCTCGACGCATTGCAATACGGCGCGCCGCCACATGGCGGTCTGGCTTTTGGCCTGGATCGTATCGTTACCATGATGACCGGTGCAGAATCCATCCGTGACGTAATTGCTTTCCCTAAAACGCAACGCGCTCAGTGTTTGCTGACGCAAGCGCCATCGCCAGTCGATGAAAAACAATTGCGCGAATTGCATATCCGTTTGCGTGCTGCGGAGCCAGTGATTAAGGGTTGATTAGCTTTGTAGTTGAGCCAAAAAAGCGCGGATTTTCCGCGCTTTTTTTATTCGTCAAGATTTCGCTCGAAATGGTAATATGGATTTCTAAGCAGCTTCCAATCCTGAAAAAATGAACCTTACTAAAGCATGAATTTCAAAATTCCAGAATCTGTTCTCGTCGTTATCTATACTCCAGAACTGGAGGTCTTATTGATTGAGCGTGCTGATAAGCCTGGTTTTTGGCAATCGGTAACGGGATCTAAGGACAGGTTGGATGAGGTTTTGTCATTAACGGCTCAGCGCGAAGTGCGAGAAGAGACAGGAATAGATACTACACAATGTGAGTTAACCGATTGGCATTTGTCGAATATTTATGAGATTTATCCGGTATGGCGCCATCGTTATGCACCGGGAGTGACGCAAAATACTGAATATGTGTTCGGGCTCTGTGTGACTAGAGAGGTAAATGTGGTGCTGGCGCCGCGTGAACATTTGCAGTACCAGTGGTTGCCCTATCGTGAGGCTGCCGATCTGTGTTTTTCCGCCTCGAATGCGGAGGCGATTTTGCAATTGCCTGCGCATCAACATAGGGGATAGTGATGAAATTGCGTATTGCCACTTATAACATTCACAAAGGTGTGAGCGCCTTTGGGCGCAAGGCGCGGATACACGGGATCAAAGAGGCGATAGACTTGCTCGACGCTGATCTGGTATTTTTGCAGGAAGTGCAGGGACAGCACGACTACCACGCAGAAAATCATACACGCTGGCCCGAGGTCGGGCAGCACGAATTTTTGGCCGGCGAATCGCACGAATCCGCGTATGGCATGAATGCTGTGTATGAGCACGGCCATCATGGAAATGCCTTGCTGAGCCGTTTTCCTATTGCGTCTTTTGCTAATTACGATGTTTCTGATCATGCCTATGAGCAGCGCGGAATTTTGCATGCGGTGGTGAGAATTCATGCGATTGACGTCCATTGTTTTGTCATTCATCTTGGCTTGTTCGCGGTGAGTAGACGGCGCCAGATTCAAGCTTTGATTAAAGAGATAAAAGAAAGATTAGCGCCCGATGCGCCCTTAATCATTGCTGGTGATTTTAATGATTGGAGCAAACGACTCAGTCAAACGTTATATAAAGAGTTGGGCGTGATCGAAGCATTTGATGTCGAAGAAGTACAAGACTCGTCTATGTTCAGCATGCAAGGAATGCGCTCCATGCTCAACATGTCGCAACAAAAAACCCATGCACGCACATTTCCTGCGGGGATGCCATGGCTGTGCCTTGATCGCGTTTATTTACGTGGGTTCACAGTTGAAAAAGCCGAGGTTTTGAGTGGTCTACCATGGACCGAATTATCGGATCATGTGCCGATCATCGCCAGCTTAAAGTACCTCGATCATTAGTTTGAAGCATGCGTAAACTTAATTTTATTTCGGACAACAAGATCACGCTGCTGCACTGTGGTGTTGATTATTTTTCTAGAATGTTGTCGGAGATAGAGCAGGCGACTCAAGAAATTTATCTTGAAACCTACATCTTTGGTAATGATAAGACTTCAGCACAAGTGCAGATGGCCTTAAGCCGGGCTGCTGCACGTGGCGTGCAAGTCAGAGTAATTATTGACTGGGTAGGTACGGGCGATAAGCATTCGGATGTGTTGGTGAGAGAATTCACACAGATGGGTGTAGAGTGTCGCCGTTTTAATCCTTGGTTTAAGCGCGGCCTGGCCCGCACCCATAGAAAAATTTGTGTCATTGACGACCGCGTCGCGTTGGTCGGTGGCCTCAATATCATTGACGATCTCATTTCTGACGATGGATCGGGGACGGTACTTGAGTTCCCTGCCGCGACCGCTGGCCTCGAGCTTGTCGATTACCTCTGGCGCATCAGCGAAATACGCCTCGATCGATGGCTTGTTGCGGCTGTTCACAATCACGAGGTGGTCAATGCCAGCGCCGACGGCCTCGTCGATGATC
>JANYFV010000092.1 GCA_025359635.1 Undibacterium sp.
AACAGCTTCATTTGTTGTATCCTGTAGGATTGAAACAACGGCGTTAAGCCTACTATGCAAGAGCACTCTACCAAGGTCAGGACATCTGACCTTAAACCTCATAGGTCATTGTTTGAACGCTTGACCGCCTTTATTTCTCCCGAACCTGAGAACCGCGCTGAACTGCTGGAGGTTCTGCATGATGCGCAAGAACGCAATCTGATTGATGCCGATGCCCTGGCGATGATCGAGGGAGTGTTTCAAGTCTCTGATTTATCCGCCCGTGACATCATGGTGCCGCGTTCGCAAATGGACGTGATCGATATTTCCAAGCCACTCGCTGAATGGATACCTGAAGTGTTGTCGACGGCGCATTCGCGTTTCCCTGCGGTCGATGGCGACAGGGATAAAGTGGTCGGCATCTTGCTGGCAAAAGATCTGTTGCGCTACTACGCCGAAGAGAGTTTTGATGTGCGCGAAATGCTGCGCCCGGTGGTGTATATCCCCGAGTCAAAACGCCTGAATATTTTGTTACGTGATTTCAAAGCCAATCACAATCACATGGCGATGGTGGTCGACGAATACGGCGGCGTTGCTGGTCTCATTACGATTGAAGATGTGCTGGAGCAGATCGTTGGCGATATCGAAGATGAATACGATTTTGACGAAGAAGAAGATAATATTCTGGCGCTCGATAATAACGGCAACGGCAAGCGCTGGCGCGTAAAAGGCTTGACCGAGATCGAGCAATTTAATGAGGTGCTCGGTACCACTTTATCGGATGAAGATGTGGATACCATAGGCGGTTTAGTTACTAATCGCCTGCAACGCGTACCGCATAAAGGTGATGCTTTCGATATCGGGCAATTGCATTTTGAAGTCTTGCGTGCAGACGCCAGGCAAGTGCAGATGCTGCTGGTTGAAAAGCGTACTATTGTGTATTCATCGCAAGAATAGGCTCAGCCCTTGTGCTTTCATTTGTGCTGAAACTCCCCGCTTTGCTAGCTTCTCTGTCATGGCGCACATCGATATTGGTGGCGCTGCTGGCGGGTGCGCTGAACGTATTTTCTTTCGCGCCGTTTCACTTTTGGCCATTGCAGATTCTTAGCATCGCACTGTTATTTTTAATCTTGGTGCAGGATGAAAATTCTTCGCTGCGGCGTAGCGCGATCCTGGGATGGGCGTATGGATTTGGCGTGACGTTTTTTGGTGTCAGCTGGCTCATTATCCTGATGACGCGTTACAACGATCTGCCGTTCTGGTTGTCGTTGATAGGAATGACTTTGCTGGCAGGCTATCTCGCTTTGTTTGCCGCCATAGCAATGACCATAAGCTGGTATCTGAGACGTCGCAGTAAGCTTTCTGCCTTAGTCACTTTACTCTTCATCATGCCAGCAATCTGGGCGTTGACTGAATGGTTGCGTGGTTGGCTATTCACGGGTTTTCCATGGTTAGTTTCTGGTTATGCCCACACGCTTAGCCCTTTGGCAGGGTATGCGCCTGTCGTCGGTGTATATGGAGTGGGCTGGATCAGCGCGATTATTTCGGGCGCTTTGGCATTGCTCATTTTGCAGCAACAACGGTGGAAACAAATCTCTGCGCTGATGGCTTTGTTACTGATCGGGGGCGCACTGCTGGGACAATATGCCTGGACGCAGCCATCCGGACAGCCGATCACGGTACGGCTATTGCAAGGCAATGTCGATCAAGGCCTCAAGTTTGATCTGGCGCGCGTTCAGGAATCGCTAGCCTTGTATCACGACATGATTGTTGCAGCACCTGCTGACTTGATCGCGACACCAGAGACTGCTTTACCGATGCTCTCTTCGAATTTGCCGCTCGATTATTTGCCGCGCTTAAACATCTTTGCACAAGAAAGTAATAGTCGGTTAATAGTCGGCGTGGTTGCGCATGATGGCGATGATCTGTATGCAAATAGTGTGCTCGGTTTTGGACGCGAATATACGGCACAGAGTTACCGCTACGACAAACATCATTTGGTTCCGTTTGGTGAATTTATTCCGTTTGGATTTCGCTGGTTTATCAATATGATGAAGATACCATTTGGTGAATTAAGCAGTGGCGCGCATGTGCCGCAAGCGATGCAAGTGAAAGACCAGTTTATCTTGCCAAATATTTGTTATGAAACCTTATTTGGCGAAGAGATCGCGCAGCAATTGCGCAGTCAGGCTAGCGGCAAAAATGGCGCTGCCACAATTCTTTTAAACGTCTCGAACATGGCATGGTATGGCGATTCCATCGCGATGCCGCAGCACTTACAAATTTCGCAGATGCGTGTGCTGGAAACCGGTCGCGCCATGCTGCAAGCAACCAACACCGGCGCTACGGCATTCATCAATGCGCAAGGGAAAATTGTGAATCAACTTCAGCCTTTGACCACGGGCAGCTTATCGGCGAGGGTGCAAGGCATGACTGGCTTGACACCGTACATCAGGTTTGGCAATGCCACCGTGATAGTGCTGGCACTACTTTCTTTGCTGCTGGCTTATGGGATTTCGAAACGTTAACTGAAGGTAGATCCTGCAATCAAGCGCTCGCTTGTGATATTGCTCCACGCGATTTACGCCAATAACGCATGCCAAAAAACACCGGTAGGCTGACCGCGCCTAAGAGCATGGCCCACTTAAACGATTCGCCGCCCATTCCGTAAAACGCCCACACTGAAAATACTGTCGACATCGCAGCGCTAAATAGTAACAAGGCAGTTTTACTCTTTGTAGTTGTTATCATGCCCCGTTTCCATAGCTTGATCAAAGCCAGGCCACCGATCAGATATAGCGGTAGATTTGCTGCGGTAGACATCACGCTCAAAAATGTAAATCCTTGCGCCAGCGATCGACTGTAATTCATCAGTATCATCAGGCTGGCCAATGATGCGGCAAGTAACAAGGCGCGGACTGGCGCTCCCTTGCTATTTTGTTTTTTAAACGCGCTTGGAAAGACATCATGATTGGCGAAAGCCACCGTCACTTCACCAGCGATCATGGTCCAGCCATTGAGTGCACCAAGACCGCTAATGACAACAAATAGCGCAAGCCATTGACTCGACCCAGAACCAACATACCGGTTAAATAAATCGGCAAATGGCGCATTCGACTGAGCCAGTTCAGCTTGCGGAATCAGCAGTAGAGGAATGGCGGAAACACCGATATAAACTGCCGCCGTGATTAAGGTACCTGCCATCGTCGCGCGTGGAATGGTGGTTTCCGGATTCTCAACTTTACCGGCAGGTATGGTGGCGCATTCAACACCAAGCATGGCAAATAATGCGATGGTGCCGGCGGCAGCGCTTGCTTCAAAAGATATCTGCGTGGTGGGCAAATGGGCCACGTAGGCGTGCGCATCTGTTAGCAATAAATATCCGCCCAATAACAAGACCGCAAACATGGGTAACAATTTTAAAATGGTCGTCATCATTTGCACGCGACCCGATACGCGTGCGCCACGCATATTCACCAGAACGAAGAACCACACCAGCGCCAATGCGGTGATGGGTGCTAGCAGCGGCATGGTGGTCAGCGCAGGAAAAAACGCGGTTAAATAGCCGACGATGCCGATTGCCAAAACAGCGTTGGTCAACCAAACGGAAACCCAATAGCACCACATAATAAAAAATGCTGCACCATTCCCAAATGCACGTCTGGTGTAGCCATAAGGTCCGTCTTCATTCGGTAAGGCTCGCGCTAAATTGGCAAATACGTGAGCGATAAAAACGCAACCCAATACAGTAATAGCCCAAC
>JANYFV010000068.1 GCA_025359635.1 Undibacterium sp.
ATGGTGAAATTTGGGCTTGCATGTCTTGCGTAAAGAAACAAATCGAATTACTCCGTCCATCGGTGATTATCTCTCTTGGAAATATTGCGGCCATATCCTTGCTCGATTTGGAAGACAATGCTACTAATTTACGTGGAACAATGTACCGCTATCAAGGAACACCGTTGATAGTGACGCATGAACTGGATTATTTATTGCAGAATCCCAAGGAAAAACGTAGCCTTTGGTCGGACCTTTGTTGCGCCATGAACGCTATCCAAATTCACTAATCACCTGGTAACTATGATGGAAAATTTTCAGAAATTGTTTCATCGGGATTGGCAAGACTTACATGATCCGCACGTTAGATCGCTCGCATGGATGCTGACTTCCCCAAGCATGTTGGCGAAGGATTCGTCAGTTTGGCATCACCAAATCGCCAATTTGATACTGCCGGAGAAATCGAAGCTTCATGCCTGGTTGCAGGCTCTAGATCAACAACCCACTGAATTACATGAGGCGTTGGCGCTGCATAAACATCGCCGTTTAGGACACTATGCGGAGAATCTTTTAGCGTTTTATTTGAAACATGCAGGGCTATTATATTTGCATGGCTTGCAAGTACACGAAGATGATTTTTCAACTATAGGCGAATTTGATTTTTTATTGCACGAGGCAGATGGCCTTCTTCATTGGGAAATTGCGACTAAATTTTATTTATTTGAACCAGGCGATGAACTCACTCATCAAGCGGATCTGGCTGATTACTTAGGGCCAAATCTGGCTGATACTCTGGCAGCAAAAATGGCTAAGATTTTTCGTCAGCAATTGTCGCTATCGCACCATGCCGCGGCGCAAAAGCTTTTGCCAAAGCAGGTGGTCGCTGCAAAAGCCTTGATCAAAGGATGGTTGTTTTACCGCGATCAGCGACTTTCTCAGATATCGATTGAAGGAATTTCACCAGATCATTGTCGCGGATTTTGGTGGACGCTAGAAGATATTGATCGTCTCAAGTTTTCTCATTTTTTGATTTTGGAACGACTGCAATGGTTGGCGCCCGCACAAACGCGTCTCGATAGTGTCATGGTGCAACAGCAGCTACGCGATGCTCTTTTCAGGCACTTTCAGCGCGATAACGCTCCGGTAATGTTGGCTTTGATGCATAAAAATGGTGACGTGATGCAAGAATATTGCCGTGGTATGGTCGTACCTAATGATTGGCTAAGGCGTGCCAAAGAAAAGCGCCTGCAATCCAGAAATAATATTTAAAGCAATTGCTTATATCGTGTTTTCGATTGCGCCGGAATATTCAGATCACATCAATCCATTCATTAATGCTTGTGTTCACCAATGAGTGCGATTGAGTCAAATTCTAATTGATTTGCAGCGTGCTTGCGCATCACAGCGTACATTGTTCCAGCGACAAATAATCCAAATAGGACGATGACGACATATATGTTTAGACTGAATGAGACCATCAGTGCATAAAGGGCTAACATCACAAGTATCGACAGGTTTTCATTGAAATTTTGCACGGCGATCGAGTGACCGGCACTCATCAGTACGTGGCCACGATGTTGTAACAAGGCATTCATTGGCACCATAAAATAGCCACCCAGTGCACCGACAAGGACAAGTAATGGATAGGCTAGATGCACATCAGTGATCAAGGTCATGGTGATCACCACTAAGCCCATGGCAATTCCAAGTGGCATCACACATAAAGATTTTTTTAGCGGGACAAATTGAGCTGCACCAGCAGCACCCAATGCAACACCCAATGCAACGACTCCTTGCAAAATTGCTGCTTTATTCAACGGCATATGCAAGGACAATCGGGCCCAATCGAGCACTATAAATTGCAATGTCGCAGCAGCACCCCAAAATAAAGTCGTCACAGCGAGGGAGATTTGTCCTAACTTGTCTTTCCACAGAGTGATAAAACAATTACCGAAATCCACAACTAGCTTGATAGGATTGTGTTGTTGGTGATCATATCTGGCACCAGTGTCAGGGATTTGTAAATTGAATAGGGCCGCTAAGGCATAGCAACCAGTAACGATAAATAATGCAGCTTCGGCTGGAGTATCGACACCGAAATCGAGAATGGGAAAGTCGAAATGCAGAAGCATTGCAGATATCTCAGGGTTACTTAAAGCGCCACCCATGACAGTACCTAGAATAATCGACGTGACAGTTAAGCCTTCTATCCAACCGTTGGCCGCAACCAGTTTTTCTGGCGGAAGCAATTCAGTCAATATGCCATATTTGGCAGGCGAGTAAGCGGCGGCACCAAAACCGACAACAGCGTAAGCAATCAACGGGTGCACGTCAAAGAACATCAATGCGCAACCGGCCACTTTGATCATGTTGGTGATAAACATCACCCGACCCTTGGGGAGCGAATCAGCAAAAGCGCCTACAAATGCGGCCAATAATACATATGACAGCACAAAGAATAACTTGAGTAGTGGGGTCATCCATGCAGGAGCTTTAATGGTTGCTAGTAGAACCATCGCTGTGATCAGCAGCGCGTTATCAGCAAGCGACGAGAAAAACTGCGCTGCCATGATCGTGTAAAAACCGCGTTTCATTCTTTTTTTAGCCTGTTACAAAATGTCACCGACTTGCTTTATACCATGAAAATCCACCTATTTTATTGAAATAGGACAAGCATCTTGCAAAATACTGGTTAAAATATCAGTACTTTAAGTTACTCACAGTTGTTCACAATTACCTTCATCTCTTAAATATGGCTAAAGTAAAAACTAACTATACTTGCACCGAATGTGGTGGCGTGTTGAATAAGTGGGCAGGGCAATGTCCGTCGTGTCAACAATGGAATACGTTGGTTGAGACGATAGTTGAAACTGGTGGCAATCGTTACTCCGGTACCCATCAAAGTTTGGCGCAAACCGCGCCCGTGTTGAATCTGGCCGATATTGAGACTGAAGACATTCCGCGTTTTGGTACCGGTATTGAAGAATTCGATCGCGTGCTTGGCGGTGGCCTGGTGCCTGGTGGCGTGGTCTTGATTGGCGGCGATCCGGGCATCGGTAAGTCAACTTTGTTGTTGCAGGCCTTATCAAGTTTGTCGCGCATTAAAAAAGTCTTGTACGTCAGCGGAGAAGAATCGGGTGCGCAAATTGCGTTGAGAGCTAAACGATTGGCTGTTGAAGCAAAAGAACTGCATTTGCAGGCTGAGATCCAGCTGGAAAAAATTCTCAATACCTTGGCTGACTATAAGCCTCAAGTGGTGGTCATCGATTCTATCCAGACCATGTATTCGGATGCTTTAAGTTCGGCCCCGGGCTCGGTAGCGCAAGTGCGCGAATGTGCCGCGCAACTGACGCGTATTGCCAAGACCAACAATATTACGATGATCTTGGTTGGTCATGTCACCAAAGAAGGCGCACTAGCCGGGCCGCGCGTGTTGGAGCATATCGTTGATACGGTTTTGTATTTTGAGGGCGATACGCACTCAAGTTTTCGTTTAGTCAGGGCGATCAAAAATCGCTTTGGTGCGGTTAACGAACTTGGTGTGTTTGCCATGACAGAGCGTGGCCTGAAAGGCGTGTCGAATCCTTCTGCATTATTCTTGTCGCAGCATGACACACAAGTGGCAGGTTCTTGCGTCATGGTGACACAAGAAGGCACGCGTCCGTTGTTGGTCGAGATACAAGCCTTGGTTGATACATCGCATGCGCCGAATGCCAAACGGCTATCGGTAGGCTTGGATCAGAATCGACTTGCGATGTTACTAGCCGTATTGCATCGCCACGCAGGAGTTGCCGCTTTTGATCAAGATGTTTTTATCAATGCGGTGGGTGGTGTGAAAATTACCGAACCGGCCGCCGATCTGGCGGTACTGCTGGCAATCAATTCATCGATGCGCAATAAACCTTTACCGCGCGGTTTAGTGGTATTCGGTGAAGTTGGTCTGGCCGGAGAAATTCGCCCGGCACCGCGTGGTCAAGAGCGCCTGCGCGAAGCAGCAAAATTGGGATTTTCCATAGCCTTGATTCCGAAATCAAATGCACCAAAGCAAAAAATTGAGGGAATGCAAATTATTGGTGTAGATAGAATCGATGAGGCTCTCAACAAGATTCGGGATGTGGACGGGCTGGTGGATTGAGATCCGCAATTAGCTCTTCAGCAGCCTTCACGCCACTGCGAACCGCAGCTTCCAAGGTGGCTGGATAATCCCCATCAGTGTAGTCACCCGCGATAAACAGGCCGGCAATGCCGGTTTGATTGATTGGCCGTTTTAGCCCAGGCGTACAGGAAAACGTCGCCCGTTTTTCGGAGATGACCTGATGCCATATCGGTGTTGCCAATTCTGGCGTATTGAAGTCTTTCGCCAATTGCTGCGCGATATCGTGCGCGAGTTCGGAATGGATCAGTTCTATCGCTTGAGTCGACGCGCTGACCACTACAGCCATCAATCCTTGCTGATCTTGATGTAATTGACCTCGATCAAAAATGAATTGCCCCCAACGTTTCGTTGGGACATCGTCAATCAAGGCAAAAAAGGGACGGGGCAGACTAAGCTCTTTTGAATATTGTAAATAACAAGTGGTGATTGGCTCGTAGCAAAAGTCAGTGTCGATTTTTGGTGCTGAAATAATTTCAGTCGTACTGGTGTTGTCGAGCAGTCGCTGAGCGTGATCGAGATCGGTGGCGATGATCACTGCATTCCATTTACTCGAATGGGTTTGACTCTGATTGCTAGTTTCTAGTTCCCAGTGTTGATCCGGGAGTCTTGTCATTTTTTTTACTGATACGCCAGTGAGCACTTCGCCTCCATGCTGCTGAACGAATACTGCGGCTGCTGCTGGCATCAGTGCAGATAAATCTACGCGCGGTAGTAGCATGTCGGATGCCGCTCGATTGGCGCCAAGACTATCACGCAAAACATTAAGAAAGATTTTGGCAGAAGCACGTTCTGGCGGAGTATTCAATGCCGCTATACATAGCGGTATCCACATCAGTTTGCAAAGACGCTCAGTTTGTTCAAATCGTTGTAGCAGTTCGCTTACGCTACAGTCTTGATGTAATTGCCAGCCCATCCAGCGTGCGGTGGTGGAAAACCGCGCCAAGGATAATTTGTCGTCGCGGCTGAGGCCGCTGGCGCGTATCAGTGCGATTAAGAGATGTAATGGTGCAGGCAGTTTTGGCGCCACAAAATGCATGCCTTGCCCGCCAGAGGGATAGCACATTTGCAAAGGCAGGCGCAGCAAAGTTTTTTCAAGATCGATACCAACTTTACGCATCATGCCCAAGCTTGCGCCATACGCCCCCAATAATATGTGCTGGCCGTTGTCGAGCACATAATCATGAATGGCGACTTTTCTGGCGCGCCCGCCCAAGGTGCGCGAGGCTTCGATCAGGCAGACTTGATACCCTTGCGCAGCTAGAGTGACAGCTGCGCTACAACCAGCCCACCCGGCACCGATGACGGCGATCTTTTTTGCTGGCTTAACCAAGTTAGCCACGGACGTAAGTTTTCCAGGCCAGCCAAAGTTTGCGTATCGGTGTGAGCGAAATTCTTTGCGTTAATACGTGAAAACCGTCGTGCTGTATTTCTATCAATAGCGCGCGATAAATTGCTGCCATGATAAGACCGGTACGCTGTCCTTTGCGATCCTCTGGCGGTAATAAGGCGAACGCCTCATCGTAAAGCTTTTGCGTGCGTTCAAATTGAAATTGCATCAATGCTTCAAACTGCGTGCTATGTTTTGCGTTCAAAAGATCGGCAGCAGTGACATTGAACTGCTGTAATTCATTAACTGGTAAATAGATGCGTCCCTTTCTAGCGTCTTCACCAACATCACGAATAATGTTGGTCATCTGAAACGCCAGGCCTAATTTTTCTGCGTATTCTTTAGTGCGTGGATTAGTAATGCCAAAAATACTCGCAGAAAGAATGCCGACAACGCCTGCCGCATGCCAACAATATTTTTGTAATGCGATAAAGTCTAAGTAGCGATTCTGATTCAGATCCATTTCCATCCCATCGATGATGGCAAGTAAATGTGAACCTTCTAGCGCATACATACTCATGTGCGGGAGCAGGGCTTTGGTCACAGGATGGGTTGGCTGGCCGGCCAACATCGCGCTAATTTCATGACGCCACCAGTTTAGCTTGGTGCGTGCGATCGCATCATCATTGGTTTCGTCGACCACGTCATCGACCTCACGGCAAAACGCATATAAGGCGGTAATCGCACGTCGTTTCTCAATTGGAAGAAAGAGAAAACTATAGTAAAAACTAGAACCACTCTGGGTGGCTTTTTGTTGGCAATATTCGTCTGGTGACATACTGGCTAAGGTAGGTTGAGGCGTTTGGCGACTGAAATTAAGTCGCGGAAAAGTGCTTATGGTATCCGACTGGACACGAGATCACAAATTCGGCACTAAATTAGCGCGCTACTAGTGGCAATTTATCGATTTCTTGAGTAGCATAAAAATGCCCGCCCTTGCTGTACAATTGCGGGTCATCGTTCCTATGGTGCGATAGAAGGGTTTTTGCATGAGTTGGATTTGACTTGCTGAACTTAAATGTGAAATTCTTGGTCGAACGATTTTTAGCAGACCCAACAGCGTCGCGGCTAGTCATATTGGCTCGCGTCGGGTTCATCGAATTTTTTTAGGCAGAATGTATCTTGATAATTTTAAAAAATAAAAAAA
>JANYFV010000104.1 GCA_025359635.1 Undibacterium sp.
CCGAAAATGCGCCGTCAGCACACAAATAGCACCGCAGGTGCGCCTATTGGAAAATCTCGGTTTAACGTGCCACCCATTGTGTGACAGTGGGAAAGTGGAATAGTGAAATTATGAATGAGATATTAGGAGAAATAATGTTACATCTGATGACGAAAAGAACGCTTATAAGCGCAGCCGTCGCTGGCACGTTTGGTTTGATCGCATTGCCTGTCTTAAGCCAGGAAAAAGACGAGACGAAACTAGTAAAAAAATCCGAGGCTGCTCTGGTTGAGAGCAATCAAGAGAAAATTCAAGAAGTCTCGGTGAGCGCAACCCGTCACTCTTCTTCATTGCTCAAGACACCGATTGCCGTCACGGCAATCACGCAAGAGAGCCTGACACGATCCGGCGTTGCCGATGTGCGCGGTTTATCCGGCTCGGTACCGAATATGCAAATATCGACTGGTGCAGATTCTGGCGTACAGATAAGTATTCGCGGTGTGAGTTCGAATAACTTTACCGAAATCGGTGATCCTGCAGTTGGCTTGCATGTAAATGGCTTGTATTCACCGCGTCCACAAGGTGCTATGGCACTGATGTTTGATTTGGAACAAGTCGAAGTATTGCGCGGACCACAAGGCACTCTATTCGGTCGCAATTCTACCGCCGGTAGTGTGAATATTATCCCAGCTAAACCGGAGTTCGGCACTACCTATGGCAACACCGACGTTGATTTTGGAAATTACAATCAGCGTCAAATTAATATAGTGCAAAATTTTGGCATCAGCGACAACTTGGCGGTGCGTGCTACCTTCATGAAGGTGAAGCGTGATGGTTGGGTCAATCAGACCCAAGATTTTACCGATATTAATCTTCCCGCGAATGGCTTTCCGGCAGACGGCAAACCTGATGTCGATCAGCGTTATAACACCAAGGTCGACAAGGCAAATTTTTACAACAATAGAAACGAATGGGCTGGCCGACTTTCTGCCCGCCTCAAAATCAGCAATGATCTCGAATGGCAACTCGGCTATGAAAAATTCCAAAATTCTGGCGCAGGCGATATCGGCCTCAAGGATTGTGAGCAAGCGGCCGGAACCCGATTTGCCTGCAAAGGCGGGCCGTGGGATATTAAAATTAACGTGCCGGGCAAGATCGATATGGCGATTGATACGCTTCGTTCAGGTGTGATCTGGAACTTAAATAACAACACGAAAATTGAATACAACTTTGCCCACGCGATTCAGAAACGCTCACAACAGTCAGATGACGATTCTGGCTACCACCCTATCGATAGTCAGGTAACTGCGCATCAGCCGGTAACTGCCGATGGTGATTGGGGGGTCTGGCCAATTTCAGACAATACCTCGCGCACGCTCGATTCAAAATATGTCTCTGACGTCCATGAACTGCAATTCAAACAAAATTTTGATACCTTGCAATATGTCGCAGGCGCTTTTTGGATGCATGAGAAAAATCAAATCAATTATGCACAGGAGCAATTGGTGAATGCACCGTATGGCTATCCAATTAGCCAGTACTATCAGGTGCCGAGGCGAGAAATTGATGCCAAAGCTTTATTTGCACAAGCTGATTGGAAGTTCGCACCGAGCTGGACAGCAACCTTGGGCGGACGTTTTAGCAACGACAGCAAAGACGATAAAGGCGGCAAAGTGTATGGGCAAAACTGGGATACCACATCGCCAGCCTATTACAACAGTTTATACAATCCTGGCACACCGGGTGACCCTGGTTTCCGTCCGCATAATGGCACTGATCTCACTTCAGGTATGGGGCCATTGGCCGGTACCGGTGCGTATGGCGAGTACGGTCCGCCTTCGCAAAGTAAGCATAGCGAAAGTTGGAAACATTTTACTTATCGCATGGGTTTGATGACGCAAATTACTCCTAATGACATGGTGTATACATCGCTCTCGACTGGTTATAAATCAGGCGGATTCGGTGATCAGGACGATGCTTGTGGTGGTCAAACTTGCGTGAGTGGGCCACCAGGTCCGCACCTGACTTTTTTCCCGTATGGCCCTGAGACCGTCACTAACTTTGAACTGGGTTACAAAGGAAAAATGCTGGATAACCGCATGAGTCTTTCTGCGACACTTTTTTATAGCAAATATAAAGACATGCAAGTCACTGGCAGTTATTTTGCCGGCCGCATCATTCCGCCAGCGCCTTGCGCAGCAGAGACACCAAATTGCGACATCGTAGAAAAATGGATGACCACTAATGTCGGTGTAGTCGATATCCCCGGCATTGAACTTGAAATGGATTACAAACCATGGAAGGGTGCACGCATAGGTAGCTT
>JANYFV010000108.1 GCA_025359635.1 Undibacterium sp.
GATATGTTGGTTCTGGGTTGCACCCATTACCCATTCGTCAAGCATCTGATCAAGCAAGTAGTTGATGAAAACGCTGTGGCAGAACGCACTGTGCAATTGATCGATACCGGCGAAGCTGTAGCGCGACAATTGCAGCGTTTGCTGGAGCAAGGCCAGCTACTCAATGTTGCGCTAAGTTCTGACGCGACATTGATACATGCCTGGACTAGCGGCAGTGCCAGCAATCTACATCATGCCTTCGCGCATATGCTGGAACTTCCGGAACGGCAATTCACGGTCATCGCTATCACCTAAGATTACGTAATAAAAGGACGAATAATTCGTCCTTTTATATCACGGCACTAACCCACTTACACCACTAAGGAAGCACAGATTTATTCGATTTCGTCATCCTCGCGCATGCGGGGATGACGATTAAATCAGAGCGTCCCTAAGTTACGCCAATACAGCAGCCATTGCAGTCGCTGTCGCTTCTACATTACCGGTATTCAAACCAGCGACACACATGCGACCAGAGCGTACCAGATACACGCCGAACTCT
The DNA here is from genome assembly GCA_025359635.1 of Undibacterium sp. Taxonomy (GTDB): domain Bacteria; phylum Pseudomonadota; class Gammaproteobacteria; order Burkholderiales; family Burkholderiaceae_D; genus Undibacterium. The sequence goes on from JANYFV010000108.1 coordinate 542, forward strand.
TCTTTCAGGCGATCGCATTGTTCTGCCGTCAAACCGGTATAGCTAAACATGCCGCGTTGGGTCAGGAAGTAGCTGAAATCGCGACCTGGCAATTTGGCGCTCAATACTTCGTGCAATTTTTTCCGCATCAATTGGATACGCTCGCGCATGGCAACCACTTCTGCTTCCCATCGCGGGCGCAATTCCGGGTCAGTCAAGACGCGTGCCACGATTTGGCCGCCGTGCAATGGCGGATTCGAATAATTACGGCGGACATTGGCTTTCATCTGTCCCAAGACATTCACTGCCTGCGCCGCATCCGGGCAAACGATACTCAATGCGCCGCACCGTTCACCGTACAGGCTCATGCTTTTGGAGAACGAATTCGCCACGAAGAAGCTCAGACCCGCATCAGCCAATAAGCGAATCGCAAACGCGTCTTCCGGTATTCCATCACCATAACCTTGATAGGCGATATCGAGGAAAGGGATCAGCTCGCGCTCTTGCAAGACCGGTACCAGGGCTTGCCATTGTGCTTGAGTCAGATCGACACCAGTCGGGTTATGGCAGCAGGCGTGCAGGAGAACAATACTTTTCTTTTCCGCCAGCTTTAATGCGGCAAGCATGGCATCAAAACGCAAACCGCCAGTGGCAGCGTCGTAATACGGATAAGTTTTTACTGTGATACCAGAGCCTTCAAACACGGCACGGTGATTATCCCAGCTAGGGTCGCTGATCAGCATCGCGCTCTCTGAGAAATAGCGCTTGATAAAATCACCACCGACCTTTAAGCCGCCACTGGAACCAACGGTTTGTATCGTCACCACCCGACCTGCTTTGACTGCCGCACTGTCTGCGCCAAACAAGAGATGTTGAACCGCAGTGCGGAAGTTTGCTGCGCCTTCCATTGGCAAATAAGGGCGAGCGCCGGCCTCTGCCACCACCTTCAATTCTGCTGCGCGCACTGAAGGCAACATCGGGATTTTGCCTGCATCATCGAAATAAATCCCAATCGAGAGATTGATTTTATTCGTGCGGGGATCTTTGCCAAATGCCTCGTTCAAAGAAAGAATAGGATCGCCAGCATAGGCTTCGACGTGTTGAAACATAGTGTGAACTCCAGTAAGAAAATCGGTACAAACTAGCTCATGAGTGCATGAGGGCGTATTCACCTTGGTTAAGCGCTCAGAACGAAGCCGCCATTTTGCCACACTACGCAAAGCAAAATCTTGAAAAATGATTATTTTAATAATTAGCAAGTATCAGATACGCATTAAATTAGCATTTTTTAAATTGGCAAATTCAATACTAGGTGTATCGTTGCAGAACAAAAAAATTCTTTAGGGAAGCACGGATCTCGTCGTCATCCCCGAGTGCTTTAGTCGGGGATCCAGTTTTAATTTACTTCGTGTCGAGCGCGAATAGTTTGAAAACTAGATCCCCGCATGCGCGAGGATGACGACGAGATCCATGCTTCCTGAGATTCTCACTGTCTACCAGCCACACAAGCCTAGCCAGCATTGACCTTAATTCAAAAAAAATGAGCTCAAGATTAAGCCTGAAAATCACCACGCCCATCGCCATTATCTCGGCGCTGGCGATAGGCTTAACCGCATTTCTCAACATCGGCAAATTCGACCGTACGCTCAACGATCTGGAAAGATCTCGTTTGCAAATGGTCGTGGGCGATATCAAAACCAATCTGGAAACTGGCTTAAGCCTGGGCTTACCACTAAAGAGTCTGGAAAACGCACAATCTCTGATTGATACTCAGGCCAAACAAGACACCAATATTTTGGACCTTGCTGTGTATGATGAAAATGGTGCGATCCTATTTCACAGCGGCACGAAAAATACACTCGCGACTATTCCGCAAACCTGGCAATTCGCGGCAAAAGGTATAGGGGAAAGAATTTGGTTTCTCAAGGAAGAAGGTGCGCTTGTAGTAGCGAGCACGCTCGCTGGTGGCATCAGCCAAGACCTCGGCGGCGTCGCCATACGCTATTCCATGGCGGCGCATCAGGATAGCGTGCGCACAGTCCAGGAAAAACTCATCTTCGCATCGCTGGCGACTATCGTCATCACGGTCTTGCTCAGCTATCTTGGCATCAGCGTATTTATCCGCAAGTCCGGTCAAGAATTGGGCAAAAAGATCGTGCGTCACTTGCTGATTTTTTCCTTACTGCTGCTCATGCTGTCGCAAGCCGCCATCTCTTTGTTTGCCTGGTCATCGCTGGAAGAAAAACTCACTCCAGAAATGGATAAACAAGCCGCCACAGTCGGCAGGCTGATCAACAGCAAATTACAAAGAGCACTTGATTACAAAATTCCATTTGAAAAGATTCAAGGTGTGGAAGAGTTTTTTAACGACATCCGTGAAGAAAATAACGATATTCGCTTTCTTGCCATTAGCGACACATCTGGCAAAGTATTGTCAGTCAGCGGCATAGCGGGACATACACTCAGCGCCGCATTAAAAAATAACCCAGCCAACACAGCAATCAAGACCATAAAAACAAAAGAGAACGGTCACCAACTCCGACAAAAGTCCTACCGCGACACCAGCGTGAGTTTACGCCACGACGGCAAGGATATTGCCATCATTCATATCGGCATGGAGCAAAATTATTTCACTGCAAAAATTACCGATCTGCGCTACGACATAGGGATTATTCTCTTGAGCAGTTTATTGATCGCCTTTGAAATTTTACTGTTTATAATTACGCGTGATTTCTCTCATCCCCTACATCAGATCTCAGCTGCAAAGGGATATATTGCCTCGAAAGATTTTCGCCATCGGGCCGAAGTCTATGCAATACGTATCCTGACCTTTCTTTTCATGTTCGCCGAAATGCTGTCACGGCCATTTTTACCAATTTACGCCAAAGAGTTACTCTCGAACTTGACCATATTACCCAACGCCGTATTGATCAGCTTGCCTGTGACGGGATTCCTATTCGGCATGGCAATCAGCATGCCTTTTGCGGGGCGTTGTTCGGACCGTTTCGGCCGGCGTTATGGCTACATTTTTGGTGCATTGGTTGTGGCTTTAGGCTTGCTGACCAGTGGCAGTACGGCACATTTTTATCTGCTCGTGCTTGCCAGAACCTTGACCGGCCTAGGCTATGCAAGTATGTTCATGTCTTGCCAGGGCTATGTATTGGATAAAACTACTGATCAAAATCGCGCACAAGGCATGGCTTCATTTGTCAGTGCGATTATGGTTGCTGAAATTTGTGCCCCAGCCATTGGCGGTATCCTGGCTGACAAAATTGGCGTGCGTCTGGTATTTATCTTCGGCGCGATGATCGCCATCACCGCTGCGACTCTGGCGATCAGCATTTTAGACAATAAAAATGCCCGCCGCCCCGCCACCAATCACACTATTCTGCTGCCGTATCAACAGCTGATGCGCAACCGTAGCTTTATTGCGCTGGCTATTTTTTCTGGCATCCCGGCTAAATTAATTTACTCAGCATTTTTGATTTATTTAGTGCCGCTATTGCTGACAGATTTTTCCAGCACAAGCTCAGAGATTGGCCGCTATGCCATGACGTACGGCATCGCGGCCCTACTGCTCTCGCCGGTATTTGCCAAATTGGCTGACCGTTATCAAGCCCATGTAGCGATGGTGAGCTGCGGCGGCGTACTCACTGGCATGGGCTTAGTTCCGATTTCTTTCATTGCCGACAAAGGACTGGTTTTGCTAGGCATCGCTGCGCTTGGCATAGGCCAGGCCATGAGCATCTCCGCACAAATAGCGCTGGTCGGCAAGTTGACGCAAACAGAGATGAATCAGCTTGGCTCTGGTGGCGTACTTGGCGTGTTTCGCTTGATAGAACGCCTAGGGGCAGCGGCCGGGCCACTTATTGCCGGTGTGCTGGTTGCGCTGTTTGGCGTGATTCCCGCGGTGACCATCTTGGGGCTGTATGGCTTGCTGTCCGCACTATTTTTTACCATGGTATTTATTCAGAAAAAACAAGCGTCTGCTCCCATAGAAAATGAAAACATCAAGAACGTAGTCAATCAGAGCGGAGGCCTGCGGTGAACTCTTCCAGGCGACACTTCATACAAAATATTTCTGCCGGTGTAGCGGCAAGCAGCTTAGCCGCAGCGGGATTTTCCTATGCCGCCCCGCTAAAGGCGACTAAGGTTTTTCGCATCTACATGATTTTATTTCGTGGCGAGACCGAGGCTGAAAAAGGTTTTAGTGACTATCTTGCCAGCCGTGGTATCGAGGTCGAATTGATAGTAAGAGATGTCGCGCAAGATTTGAAAAAAATCCCAGCATTCATCGAAGAGGCGCGTGCGCTTCAAGTAGATCTGATCTACACCTGGGGCACTTCAGTCACCTTGGCCGTGGTTGGCAAACAAGGAGCCATCGATTCGACAAAAAATGTTACTGACATTCCAGTGCTCTTTACCAACGTGGCATCACCAGAGGCTGCTGGCCTGATCCACTCACGCCATTCATCAGAACGCAATCTGACCGGCACTAGCCACGTTGTCCCTTTGCAGTTACAGCTGCAAGCGATACGCGCCTATCGACCATTAAAACGTATGGCTGTCATCTACAACTCCGTCGAGCCAAATTCAGTGCAAGTCGTTAAAGAATTGCGCGCCGCGTCTATTAAAGAACATTTCCAATTGCAGGAAGTCTTGGTTCCTCTTGGTAATGCTGGCTTGGCTATGGCCTCATCGTTACCGCAATTAATCGAGCGAGTCAGCCAGGCTGCACCCGATTTTTTATACTTGGGGCCAGACAGCTTTATCGGTGCCAATTCCAAGCAGGTTACGACGTTGGCCTTGCAACATCGGATCCCGGTTTTTTCAGCAACAGAAGTGGCGTTACGAGAGGGCAAGGCGCTGTTTGGCCTAGTCTCGCGCTATGCCGCCGTCGGGCGATTGACGGCGCGAATGGCAGAGCAGATTCTGGTACAAAAACTCGCGCCAGCACAAATACCGATTGAAACACTGACGCGTTTCTCCTACATTGTGAATATGACGGTAGCGGCGGAACTCGATCTCTATCCACCACTGAAAGTCATCAATTTTGCCGAGATCATCACATGAAGACGACTGCTAGCATTGACAATTTCGCCGGACTTTCAGGCGACGAAAACACACCCTTAGTATGGCGAAAGCTAAGGCCAGACGAAGCGATCATGGCCTATCAATTGCATCTGGCGGCAAATGCAGATACCCCAGCGGGGCTGGTGCGACCAGATGATCTGGCGCACTTCATCGCCAACATTCAAGACCAAGGTCACACGCTTGGCTGCTTTGTTAACGATAAGGAAATGGTGGCGTACGGAATTCTAAGTATGGAGCCAACAAACAACAGCAAACTATGTAAATTGCTAGCCTTGCCTGAAGCAGAGCTAGCCAATTTCGCCAGCTTAGATGGTGCAGCGGCATTGGCACCATGGCGCGGCAATCGCCTGCATCGTGAATCAATACAGGCGCGACTGGTGATAGGCAGAGAACAGCAACGCAGATACATAGGTGCCACAGTATCACCCGAGAATATCAATAGCGTGCGCGGCTTGCTGGAAGCCGGTTTTTGCATCAGGAATTTCGCCTATCTCTACGGCGGCCTGGCACGATTGGTGATGTTGCTTGATCTTGATGCGCCGCTATCGTCCTGGACTTTATGCGAGGCAGTTGTGGCGAATGATCATGCTGGACATCAGGCTGCGCTTGCGAAGGCTTGGCTTGGTTATGGTTTGAGTGAAACTAGGTCTGGTGTTTGTCAGGTGCTTTATGGTGTTCAGAAAATCGGATGAATTTTTTTAAAGCACTTCGAACCAGACAATTTCCTCATCGCGAAGACCGCGTTTAGAGGTATTCGGAATTTAATGTCTCCGCTTATAGTCACGATTCAACGTCTTTCAGATACCGATGCGAACGTCAGCGTTTCTGGCCAACTGGATACTACTGCAGCGACTGGCAACTTGCACATGCTAATCTTAAGCGGACCATTTTCAACGTTACCCCTCCCTATGGTAATGAAAACATTCTAAGTAGCGGCAATTGTCAAGCTATTTGTCACTTGGTCTGTCGAGTGGTGCGCGCTACGCTTGCTAATTGATGACGCCGCCGGAATCAGAACCAGTAACCAAGAAACGTTCTATCGGTTTTATCGAGCAGGACGAGAAACCGACCAAACCTAAAGCGGCTAAAGTAAAAAAATAAACCTCCTTTTTTAGCTGCTAAAAATAGAAGC
>JANYFV010000131.1 GCA_025359635.1 Undibacterium sp.
GTCATGTCAGTGACGCCTTCTTCGATTCTCAATGCAAAAAATACGCGCCAGTCTGTCTCGATTACTCTTAAAAAAACCATCTGCAATCGAAGCGCTGCGTATCGAGAAACTCGAACAACTCCAGAAAAAACATCAAGGCAAGCCCTTTGTCTATGACGAAGGAAATCTGCGCTTTATGTATTTCAGTCAAAAATCTGTACAAAGCGCGATGAAAATTAATGCTCCCTACGAACTACTTTGTGGCTACACCAGTGCCATGTTGGCATTTTTATTGGCGAATCCGGCTCCCCAGCACATTTTAATGATAGGTCTTGGGGGTGGTTCCCTGGTTAAGTTTTGTTATCATCACTTACCCGATTGTCACATCACTGTGCTGGAAATTGATGCAGATGTGATTGCCTTGCGTGAGCAATTTATGATTCCTGCCGACGATGGCCGATTAGAAATCATTCATGCTGATGCAATTAGTTACCTAAAACAAAATTCACTACAAGTAGATGTCATTCTGCTCGACGGTTTTGATATAAATGGTTTAGTCGAAGAACTCAATACAAGCAGTTTTTATTCCGACTGCCATAAGGCACTCAAGCCTCATGGTATTTTGGTCTCTAACATGTGGGGGAAACGTAAACAGCTGGTTTCGTTGCTCACTGAACTTCGCACACAGTTCGCTCAAAAAGTATGGTGGTGCAGATCTTTGGATAGTTACAATCTACTTGTTTTTTCATTTAAATCTGAAGCAGAGACATTTACTTATTCCATGTCCGTCAAAGCACAGACACTTGATCAAAAATTCGCCCTAAAATTGACCGAACTCAGCTTACAAATGCGTACCTTACACTTACCCTTGTCCAATATGATTAACGCTAACGGCGACTATGAAATTAAAGAACTCGTTAGATTGACCACTGAAATGGCTGAGTTGATGGTAACAGACGAAAAACTAGCGAGTAATGATGTCGAATGGAGCGAAATTCACCAATAGAAATTTCTTGGTGAATCACATTTATCTTTGACAGAAAAACCTTATGACACTCAACCAAATTGCCGAAGCCTATGTAAAGCTGGTCCTGTCCGTAGGATTACATGACGACTCGTATGTTGACGCATATTACGGCCCGACAGATTGGAAAAATCAAAAAGTCAAGCAAGCATTAAATGATTTACTTTCTCACGCAGATTTTTTGCTATTGCAATTGAATGCGCTATCGCTGCCTCTGGAAGATGAACGGCAACGACAAAAATTTTTACAACTCCAATTGAGTTCAGTGCACGCTTACATCAATCAATTAGCAGGGACACACCTACTTTTTGATGCAGAATCTTTGGCGCTCTATGATGCCCAATCACCACCATTAACAGAAAAAGATTTCGATCTGATTTTGCTGGAACTCGATCAATTATTACCGGGTGACGGTGACCTTAACGCACGACTTAGCGAATATCATCGTGATTTTGAAATCCCACACGACAAACTCGATGCAGTATTTAGTGCAGCAATCAATGAAGCGCGTGCGCGTACAAAAAAATACATCGCGCTACCTGAAGAAGAAAACTTTAAAGTTGAATATGTCAGCAAGCAAATCTGGAGCGCTTACAACTGGTACATGGGCAATAGTTACAGCTTAATTCAGGTCAACACAGATTTCCCTATGTTTATCAATCGCGCAATTGACCTGGCTAGCCATGAGGGCTATCCCGGTCATCACGTTTTCAACTTACTCATAGAGAAACATCTAGTCAATGACAAGGGATGGATGGAATACTGCATTTACCCTTTGTATTCGCCGATGTCTTTCCTTGCGGAAGGCAGTGCCAATTATGGTATTGAGGTGGCGTTCCCTGAAGTTGAACGTATGCTTTTTGAAAAAAATACGCTGTTTCCTTTAGCGGGTATCGCGCCTGACAAAGCCGAATTATATTACCGCGTACAAGCGGTTTTACAAAAGCTGTCATATGCTGGCAATATGGTAGCAAAGCGTTATTTGGATGGTGAAGTGGATCGCGCCACAGCGATTCATTTGCTAATGAAATACGCACTCTCAGATGAAAAACGATCAACACAAAGGATAAGTTTTATCGAAAAAAATCGATCCTATGTGATCAATTACAATCTCGGGCAAGACATTGTGAAGGCGTATGTAGAGCGGCGCGCCGGAAAAAATGACGAGCAACACCGATGGAAAATTTTCGCTGATTTATTGCGTCATCCTCGAACTGCATCGATGATGATCGACTAATATTGTCAGTATTGCTAAACAAGTATATGCAAGATGGAAGCAAGTTCTTGCGTCGTCTCTTTCATTAATTTTTCAGTTCTTTCTGCATCGAGTTGCAAATTTTGTAGTGGAACAGGAATATTGTTCCAATCCAAAGAGGCGATCGACTGCGCTACAAAATGAGCATCAAGAAAATTAGCGGCAGCGACTATGTCTGTCAACGTTGCCTTGCCGGTAACCGCCATATCGAGTGACTTATGATCCATCACAGCGGCACGCACATCTTCAGGTAGTTCCCAGCTATCTAAAATCGCGGCACCGATATCGGCATGCCATTGATCCACCAGATCCCAAAGCGCTTCGTCCGACACGAAAAGATCTTGATAAAGACAAGCGCGATTAAGAATATAAAATTTTCCAACATCGTGTAAGAGCCCGGCGATCATCGCCTTATCAGGACTGAGTCTGGTGAGATTGCGAGCGAGGACAAATGCCAACGCAGCCACGCGCATACTTCGAGTCCATAATCCTTCCATACGCTCAGAGGTTTGGCCACTCGCCTGATGGTCTTTAAGTTGCTTCATTCCCACAGAAATAGCGACGTTTCGTACCACGCCAAACCCCAGCAACACCGTTGCAGCACGTAACTCTTCGACCTTTCGGTCTGTGCGATTAAACATTACCGAGTTTGCCAGCTTCAATACTTGCGCCGACAAAACAGGTTCCGCACTAATGATGCGAGCAACCTGATCATTTGAAATATCGGGTGTGTCCAAGGCACGCCTGATCTTCATTGTCGTTTTTAAGGACGTAGGAAAAACCAGGTTTTTTGACGACAACTCTGCCGTCAGGCCCTTTATAAATTCAAATTCTGAAATTTTGGTATTCATTGAAACGACATCCATAAAATGGAAATATAAACAAGATAATGCTTGCCCGTACATTATTGCATGTTAATGCCCGAACGTTCGAAAATGCCTAAACGATCATTCCAGCAACATCATTTCTATGTCAACAAAACACTAAATGTATCCATGCATTTCAGCAATTTTTTACTTTCAAAACTAGCGGCTTCTCAGTTAAGATACTACAAAATAATGGCGCAGCTCTGCTAATTGACATAGCGGTGTTAAAAGTTAATTGTTCTTGTGATGTGCGTACAAAAACAATAGTTGAATGCCAGCCATTTGCTGCAAAAATAGTAAATTATTTCGGAGACCAAAAATGTATGACGAGGATGACTTTTTCGCAATAAGCAAATTTTTAAAGCTTGGGGTAAGAATTAATATTAAAAACCCCATGGGCCAGAATCCATCTTTCTCTACAAGTTTTCCGACTCCCAAGGGAGCCATAATAGATATCGACGAAAAGAGTTTATACGACGTAGAACGTAAGCTACGTAAACTGCTTTCTAGTGATGTTCCGATAAAAACTAAGCTCACACCATTTACCTATCTTGGCACCAATTTCCAGGGGGTTTTATATTGCACCAAAGGTGTCAATGACTATATCGTGCAAGAGACGCGCGATCATTTTGGAATGGAATCAAAAAAAATAATCCGCTCGGCTGAACATTTTATTCAATTGCTTAGTTAAGAACCTACTCTTCTTCCAATTCTTTACCTTGTTATATTACGCATCAGCGACATAAATAATAACAACAGATATTTTCATACGGAGCGGTATTAATGTCAGCATCCTTAAGCGACCAAGAAATTGAGGATAAATATTTTTTGTTGGGGAAAATGGAAATTCTCAACTTACTTAACGATCTGGCACATCGTAGAGAACCTGTTTCTATTTACTTTAATAACGGACAGGATTTCATTTTATCCATGCTCCTGTCGGCAAAATCTGATGGCCTGGTTTTTGATATGGGTGGCGATGAGAAAGCAAATAAGCGTCTTGAGAACAGTGACCAGTGTGTTTTCATGGCCACGCCTGATGGCATCAGAGTGCAATTCAGTGCAATAGAACCCAAACGATTTTGGTGGGGTGATGAAGAAGCATTCTGGGTGCCATTACCTGATCGCATAGTACGCATGCAAAGACGCGATTGCTACCGCAATGAACTTCCTGTCGTTAATTCCATCAGAGTGAATCTAAGTGACGAAAATGGTGCGGTCCTTGGAGATTGGCCTTTACACGATCTCAGCGTTGGAGGATTGGGCGCGACCGTAAACGGAGAGCCACACATCAAGCTCGGTGATTCTATCGCACATATCGTTATTTGGATTTCCGACAAGAAGAGGCTAGATTGTGTTGGGATCGTGCGCCATATCTCAATAATAGATCGGCAGGGTAAAGGTCGCTATCGCGTGGGTATAGAATTTATTAATTTACCGCATGTAATGGAAGTCGCAATTCAACGATACATCATCAAAATCGAATATGAAAGGCGCAAATTGTTGGCCAAATAAAGCATAAGAGAACACCGTTATACTTTTAAATTAAGTAGCTGCTTTTAACAATCTCAATAAATTCACCGTAAACCATTTTGATGATGAGATATGCAATCCTCAAATCACTCACTCTGCTTATTTGAACCAAGTCTGGCGTTAGAAGAAATCGCCCTGGTCGATGCCAAATTAAGTTTTGCGGAACATTTCTATTCCCACGACGCTGCGAATAATTTATTCACTCTATTGATAAATGAAACTGAATGGCGACAAGAAAACATTCAAGTTTGGGGTGAATTACACTTACAACCTAGATTAACGGCCTGGCATGGCGATTCAGGAACTGAGTACAGTTACTCAGGAATCAATCTGCGAGCTAATGACTGGACGCCAACTCTACTCAAAATAAAGAACGACATTGGTGTCGCAACAGGGTTGCAATTTAATAGCGTATTACTCAACCTATACCGTGATCAACGCGACAGTATGGGGTGGCATAGTGACGATGAACCAGCATTAGGGCGCAATCCTGTCATTGCGTCCTTGAGTCTTGGTGCAACACGTACTTTCAAACTTAAACACAAAACCAAGCTCGAACAAAAAATTCTCTCACTTGATTTAACCCATGGCAGCCTATTTGTAATGGGTGGAAGTACCCAACATCACTGGCAACATAGTATCGCCAAACAAACTCGCACAATTGCACCGAGGATTAATCTAACTTTCCGGCAGATTACCTTTCCCAGTACAAAGTAGTGACACTAAATAAATCTGGCAGTTAGCACATACTATCAGTCAAAATCAGAGGTCAATATGCATCAATATCAAGCACAAATACACTGGCAACGCGGCGATCAGATATTTACAGATAATCTGTATAGTCGCGCCCACGACTGGCAATTTGATGGCGGATTAAAGGTACCAGCGTCCTCATCACCTTTATCGGTTGCATTGCCGATGTCGGTGGCAGGCAATGTAGATCCGGAAGAAGCTTTGGTGGCGGCTGCATCAAGTTGTCACATGTTATTTTTTTTGTGGCTGGCGGCAAAACAAGGTTTTACTGTCGACCAATATACTGACCTGGCCATTGGCGTCATGGAAAAAGATGAGCGGGGGAAAATCTCCATCACACGCATCACTCTAAGGCCAAAGATCATTTTTTCCGGGTCTAAACAAGCCAATGCAGAAGAAATTGCCGCCCTCCATCATCGTTCACACGAGGACTGCTATATCGCCAATTCTCTGCGCGCAGAAATCTTCATCGAGGCGAGCTAACATGTATATCCCATTGCACTTCTCCGAAGAACGGATAGAAGTTCTGCACCAACTAATACAGACACACCCATTGGGCACGCTTGTGACCTTAGAGCCGCAAGGCATGAACGCCAATCACCTGCCATTCGAGATTGCGCCGCCTACTCCTGAAGCGCCTTTCGGTACGCTCAGAGCGCATCTGGCACGCAGCAATTTTTTGTGGCAAAACCTCGATCCCGCTAAAGAATCCCTGGTTGTATTTCAGGGTGCGCAAACCTATATCAGCCCAAGCTGGTATGAAGAAAAAAAACGCAGCGGCAAGGTCGTGCCGACCTACAACTATGCGGTTGTGCATGGTTACGGCATGTTGCGCATTGTCGATGATGCGCAGTGGCTACTGAGTCTATTGCACCGGCTCACTGATCATCACGAAGGCAAGCAAACAGCGCCATGGAATATCAGCGACGCACCGAAGGACTATATTCAAAAAATGTTGGCTGCCATCATTGGAATAGAAATTCCTCTGACAAAACTAAGTGGAAAATGGAAAGTTAGTCAAAACAGGCCGGAACAAGACCGTCTCAATATCGCAGCAGGATTACGCATGAACACAGAACAAAATGCACAGTCTATGGCAACTCTGGTAGAGGCAACTGTTATTTCAACATAAGATTTTTGACTTATTGACAGAATTGCCGACTAATTCGTCAATCACCGACCACTCCCCACCATTCACCGAAAATTGCGAGACTTTTGACATTACGTCGATTATCTTGACTAGCACAAACCATATGGTTTCTCGATAACTGAAAGGAAAAGCAATGTCACATTCAGAATCATCTCAATATAAAATGAGAAAAAATCTCATTACCGGGCTTACCCTGATTTTTATAGGTTGCGTCTTTCTGCTGGATCGTCTTGACATAGTCGATGTACGCCAATTCTGGTTACTCAACGTCCATCAAATTTGGCATCTCTGGCCACTATTTATCGCCCTGCTCGGCATAAATAAAATGGTCAGCGCTGATAACACCGCCCAGTTCGTTCATGGGACTTTTCAAGTCGTACTGGCATTCTGGCTGTATGCCTCTCTGGAGCACCTTTGGGGTTGGAGTTTTAGAACGAGTTGGCCTGTACTTCTGATCGGTTTTGGTTTGAGTATTGTTTTAAGTGGCTTTATCAAAGACAAAAAGTAATGAACACAAACATAAGCACATAAACAAAGACAAGCGAGATCGACAATTTCTGTCGACTGAAAAAAATCAGCCGGAAAAATAAATTCAAAGGAAGCATCATCATGAAAAACGCCAGCCCACAACAACGCGTATTACTAGGAGCATTTATTCTGATTATCGGGGTATTTGCAATGATCGATAATCTCAACATCTTTAATAGCAGAAATTTTTTACAATTTTGGCCGGTAGTATTTATCGTCATTGGCGGACTAAAGATTTCTCAGGCCAGCAATAGCTCCGGTCAACTTATTGGAGGCGCATTTGTTTTTGCCGGCATCATAATGACACTCAACCATATTGGCATCATCTCCTTTGGCATGCATGATTTCTGGCCAATATTTTTGATACTTGGTGGACTCATCGTCATATTTAAAGATCGCCTGACGTCTGGCAATAACAATACCGGCAGCAATGGACTCCTCAGTTCAGGCAGCGATTCAACGATAAATGTAGCCGCCATCATGAGTGGTAATCAGGGGAAAATTTCTTCACCTGACTTTAGGGGCGGAGAAATTACCGCGATCATGGGCGGAGTTGAACTCGATTTACGCGGCGCATCGATACAATCCGAGGCTGTTCTTAATGTATTTGCCGTGTGGGGCGGTATCGTACTCAAAGTTCCCAATGATTGGACTGTCATCAATAATGGCGTCGCCATCATGGCTGGTATCGACGATAAAACTGTGCCGGCGATGAACTCTAACAAACGTCTGGTCATCACTGGTTATGCAATCATGGGTGGAATGGAAATAAAGAATTAACAAGATTCGACACTGACGCTAAATCATGACTCCCATCCTGTCCACACTTCGCACATTGTTCTGGTATTTGCTGGCTTGGCTAGTGGTGGGTGTCACGATCGCTACACTATTAGTCAAGAGTGAATTGGCACCCTGGTCAAATGCCTTGTTCTTCGCAGTTCCCGTTTCTTTGCTGTACGGTTTTGTTGTCTCTTCTGCGTATTATGTTTGTCGTTCTTTACCGTTTAAGCAGCGGCGATTTTTATTGGTTTGCGGAGTCTTTGGCGGCACCTCCCTGATCTCAGGATTGCTATGGCTGGCGATTTGTCAGTTCTGGAATTATCTTGGCATCTCCTTGGCTCAATCATGGGCAGGTATAGCGCTTTCGCATCATCTGTCCATCGCCATTTTTACTTGCGGAAGTATTTTCTACTTACTGTCAATTCTGAGCCACGATGTCTTAATCGCCTTTGAGAATATTCGCGCAGCGGAGCGCCGTGAAGCGGCTTCGCAAGTGCAGGCGCGCGACGCTGAATTACAAGTGCTGCGCACTCAAATCAATCCGCACTTTTTATTCAACAGCCTCAATTCAATTAGTGCGCTAACGACCATTGATGCCGCCGGCGCGCGCAGCATGACGATCGAATTAGCCAGTTTTTTTCGCCAGACTTTGGCGCTCTCCGAGAAAAGCCGGATCACGCTCAATGAAGAAATCAGCCTGTGCAATAACTTTCTCGCGATAGAGAAAATTCGCTTTGGCAAGAAACTTCAA
>JANYFV010000172.1 GCA_025359635.1 Undibacterium sp.
AGATTTAATGAACTCGATTATCTGCACGATATAGGCGAACTAGAGTTAAATATTTCCGGCTGTATTAACGCCTGCGGTCATCATCATGTCGGCAATATCGGCATTCTGGGTGTGGATAAAGACGGCAGCGAGTTTTATCAGGTTTCTATCGGCGGTGCACAGGGAAATGCATCGGCGATCGGCAAGATAATCGGACCCTCATTCTCGGCTGGCCAGATGCCGGACGTGATCGAGCGCATCATTCAAGTGTATTTGCGTGATCGCATAGAAAATGAACGCTTCATCGATACCGCCCAACGTTTGGGAATGGCGCCGTTTAAGGAATACGTCTATGCGACGCCGATCAAAAGCTTTGAGCAGCATGGCGAAGATGCTGGCACCGTAGTTTCGTACTGAGAGACGTATTAAGAAAGTTGAGCATGCGTGAAATTATAAAAAACAAAGAGATTATTCAAGACGACTGGACAGTATTGCGCCTGGCCGAGGGTGAGACGCCCGATGCGATAGATGTCCCCACTGGCAAACAGATTATTCCGCTGCAAGTGTGGCTGATACAGCGCGAAGAACTCAGCGCACGTTTGAAAAAGAGTCAAGACCTGGCGATCTGGTTTGGCAGTGCCGAACAGGCGAAAGACCTCGGTGCAGATGCTGTGCTATTCCCTTTGCTGGCGGTGGATTTCCCTAAATTCTCGGATGGCCGCGGTTATTCGATTGCCTACAACATCCGCAGTCGCTTAAGCTATACCGGCGAAGTGCGCGCGATTGGCGACGTCTTGCGTGACCAGTTGTTTTACATGCAACGCGTAGGCTTCAATGCTTTTGCTACGCGTGAAGACCGCAGCATCCAAGATGCGCTCAAGGGTCTGACGGATTTCAGCGAGTCTTACCAGACTTCATGGGATGAAAAAAATCCCTTGTTTCGTCGTGCCGAACGTACTGGAATCTCAGCATGAGCACATTTGAATCGCGCTTGGCCGATACACAGGCCACTTTAAAACGCATCGCCAAAGATTTTTCGCCTGCGGTATTTGCTTCCAGCTTAGCTGCCGAAGATATGGTGCTGACTGACCTGATCTTGCGCAGCAAATTAGCTATTGGTATCTTCTCGCTGGAAACCGGCCGTCTGCACGCAGAAACTCTGGGTATGTTAGACCGCATCAAGGAAACTTACGGCACAGAGATCACGCTGTTTAAACCGCAGGCAAGCGCAGTGGCCGATTACGTCGCCACCAACGGCCTCAACGCTTTTTACGATAGCGTAGAAATGCGCAAGGAATGCTGCCGCATCCGCAAGGTAGAGCCGCTGAATCGCGCTCTGGCTGGCAACAAAGCCTGGGTCACCGGGCAACGCCGCGCCCAATCAGCCACGCGCGGCGAACTCCATGTGCAGGAAGATGACGCCGCGCATGATATGCAAAAATTCAATCCGCTGGCAGATTGGTCGGAAGAAGATGTCTGGCACTATATCCGCAGCAATAACGTGCCTTACAATCCCCTGCACGACAAAGGCTACCCGTCGATAGGCTGCGAACCCTGCACCCGCGCCATCCAGCCGGGTGAAGATGTACGCGCCGGTCGCTGGTGGTGGGAAAATCCGGAATCCAAAGAATGCGGTTTGCATGTAGTCGATGGTAAACTGGTACGGATTAAGCAAATTATTTAAGAAGGCATGAATTTAATCGTCATCCCCGAATGATTTAGTCGGGGATCCAGTTTTCAAACCACTTCGTGCGAAGCGCGACTGCTATGTCGCTTCGCGAATACACGGAAAACTGGATCCCCGCATTCGCGAGGATGACGAAAACGATGAAATCCGTGCTCCTTAAAGAACATCAAAAATTATTGTAGAAGGTAAGGTCTATGAATACCGCAGTAGAAAAACATTTCATTGATGCCGCGAGCAATCGCCATCTCGATTGGCTGGAATCGGAAGCCATCCACATCATGCGCGAAGTCGCCGCTGAATGCGCGAATCCTGCCCTGCTGTTTTCGGGCGGTAAAGATTCTGTCGTGATGTTACGCATCGCCGAAAAAGCCTTCCGCCCGGGCAAATTCCCTTTTCCACTGGTGCATATCGATACTGGCCATAACTTTGCCGAAGTGATTACCTTTCGCGACAAAAAAGTTGCTGAACTGGGCGAACGTCTAATCGTTGGTTCGGTCGAAGATTCGATCAAACGTGGCACCGTACGCTTGCGCAATCCGGCTACCGATTCACGCAATGCAGCGCAAGCGGTGACTTTGCTGGAAACTATCGCCGAACATAAATTCGACGCCTGCATGGGCGGTGCCCGTAGAGATGAAGAAAAAGCCCGCGCCAAAGAACGTATCTTCTCCTTCCGCGATGAATTCGGCCAATG
>JANYFV010000189.1 GCA_025359635.1 Undibacterium sp.
GGATGTTCCTTTGCGCGATGCAGCCAAATAATTTATCTGAAAAACACGCGTTTGTAGACTTAAAGGTTTGATATAAATCCGACCTCCCTCAACCTTGTAGTCATAACCATACAACTCACGAATAGCATCTAACGCTTCAAATAAAGTGACATCTTTCAGATTGGCAGAAATGCTTCCACTGACATCAGGATGCACCAACATGTTGTAACGTGTGCCAGACACAATACCCATAAAAAACTGCGCAGCTGGGGCATTGCTAAAATTGAGATTAAAGCGCTCCTCCATTGGCTTACGTGCTGGCGGAAGATCAAGTGTCAAGGCTGGCAGTAACGATGCAGAAACCGCGTCAGCATCGGCAGGTTTTACTTTGCTTGCCGCAGCCGCTTTGCTCATTTCACTTTTGATTAAATCGAAAGTTTCTTGTTTCGATGCTGGCATCGCACAACCGCCAACCATAATCGGGATCAATAGCGAGAGAGATATTTTCTTCATACTGTACTTGCCTTTATGGGCGGTTTTGGCGTTCATCATTTGCTACTCGCCTTTATTAATTTTTTTTCAAAATCGGGGAATAGTTTGAGGGTTTGAAGCTCTTTTCCATTACGTAAAACCACTTCAGTTTCTGACATTTTAATCAAAGTCTGGTC
Organism: Undibacterium sp.; assembly: GCA_025359635.1. Taxonomy (GTDB): domain Bacteria; phylum Pseudomonadota; class Gammaproteobacteria; order Burkholderiales; family Burkholderiaceae_D; genus Undibacterium. The sequence continues at coordinate 648 of JANYFV010000189.1, forward strand.
GCCATATTTGCCATTCAAGGTAACCGTCTGACCACTAATGATGGCAACGTGCCTGCCCGGCGCAATCAATATTGATTGCAAAACAGGGCCAGCAATCACTTCATTATTCGCTGAAGTTTCCAACAAAATAGCAGGCGGACGTGTTGGATCTGACAAAGTTTGCGCACGCGCGTTCAAATTAAACATAGTGCATCCCAGAATAAAAATGGCGCAACCTATCTTTATGTATGCTGGCGACGACATCAAAGATTGAGCCATTTCTTCTCCAGACTGAGTGTGAACAGACTCAAGGTTAAGCTCGCTTTCGGATATTCAATCACCGTTAATTTGCCCTTATTCCAGTAAACCTGTTCAGGCAAAGACTCTAGTTCGCGCATGTAAGTCAACATATCGAGATAATTGCCTTGCAAAACAATTTCGACTTCATGTTTATAAATCGCGCCGTGAAGATTGGGTTCAACGGCGCTTGCACTAGTGCCAGCTGTAGGGTTAATCGCGGCAATCACTTTGTTAGGCAAGCTAGTAGATTCCTCCATTTCATCAATCACGTTAATCACAGGTAAATTCTTCAGTGAAAGCAATTGTAATTTGTGATTGCGCTTGAGGATGTTCTCTAGCAAGGCCGTCATTTTTTCAGGTCGAACCAAGTTCTTTTGTAGTTCCTGAAGACTGGCATCAATTTGAAGCAATTGTTGTTTTGCGCTGGCGATACGTTTCTTTATTTCCGCATCAGGGTCGGCACTAAGATTTGCCACACGCTGCGAAATTTCCATCCGAGTAGCTGCGATCTGCGCTTGCTCTTGTTTGATTTTATCGGACAATATTTTTTGCTTGGCGTATTGGGGATCAATCAGCAAACTATTAAAGAGAAAAATGATAGCAGCGGAAATAACCACCAACATAATGCCACGTTCGCGCAAAGTAAGAGCATCGATCTTGTTTGTCAGTTGCGCCCATTGTTGTTCCCATTGCTTCATTTTCCTTTAACTCCCGATGGGCTATTTTTTTCGACCGAATCAGACGAACGCAAATCGAATTCAACATAAGCGGCATATTCTACCGGTTTGTTAATTTCAACCTTTCCCGCAACGGCCGCACTCACTATCTGTGGCAATTGCATTTGCAGAGCCGAAAAACTTTTTCCTTGCATGATAGTTTCAAGTTTAAGTTGGCTTACGTAGGCCGGCACCAGTTCAGGCTTTAAGCTACGCCCTTGCAATGCGACTTCACTTCCACCGCCAGTAATATTAAAACCGGTTAACCATAATCCATTCGGAATCTGGCGCGCAAACGCAACCATGTATGCCGAGTATCCCTTGGTATTGCCAAAGTCACTTTTTTGTAAAATAGCGGCGATTTTTTGCCTGTTTTTAATATCGGCTTCAAGCGTTGCTAATGAATTTTCCAATGCAAGGTTTGCACCTGGCGGTGCAGCCATCGCACGCAATTTTGCTACTTGCGCCTCGGCGACGCGTAATTGAGCAGTAACAATCTCAGCATTTTTATTGAGTTCTCTGGATTGATAGCCAGCATATCCAAGCATTAAGATCGCACCCGACAGAACTAATACAAAAGCTTGAAAAAGTGCAACGGCAGAAAAAACTTTTTTCGTCTTCAGAAAAATCGGGTTGAACAGATTGATTTGACCGCTCATAGCGCAATCTCTTCTTGTCTTAATGCCGCGCCTATCGTCATGAAGTAAGCTTGTTGACGCCGGCTATCGCTTAACTCTGGTATTTTTGACAGATTGAGCACACTTTCCAAATCAAGAACGTCGACTGGCATGTACATATTTGAGGCTAAGTAAGACTGTAACTCAGTTGCCACTTCTCCCATAGGAGCAAGGATAAGTTTTGCGGTAGTGATGAAATTATGTTGTCTGTCAAAATTATCCAGTGATCGTTGAAGCTCTAGAGTAATGCGCTCAAACACTTGCATCTTTTTGTCTGCATCGGCTTGCTGAAACTGCGATAACTTGATGTCGAACCGGCGCGACAGATAAAGTTCACCGTTGAAAGTGACCGTCAACAACCCGCCATTTTCATCAAAAGAGAGCATCGCTATGCCGCGCCCTTCTGGTTCGAGCAAGCTAGAAATATTACGCTGCGCCATATCAGGAATATCAATGACACTCAAAGGCAATTTGGCATTTGAAAATGCAGCTTGACGCTCGGCGATTAACTTATTGCGGGCAGCGACTGCGTACATGGAATGACTACGACCACCGGTATTTTTATCGCCAGGTACATCCAACACATCGATAGTGGCATCATCAACGTGATAATCGAGCATCTCTTTCAAGCGCCAGCGCATCGCACTCTTAAGTTCTTCAGCAGGGACATTGAGCGACTCAACGGCGAAGAGTTGATAATCTTCAGGGGACAATAGCAAACTACACTGATAATTTTTAGTCGGCGATTCTTTAGCCAATCGATCAAGCATCTCTTGCCATGTCTTATTTGCTCGAGGGTAAAAAGATACAAATTCCAAACTCGGCTTTGAGCCAGCGCTCTTTACCAAACTCGCCGAGTAAATGCCGTCATGACACAAATTAATCGCCATTAACCCAGCCGTTTTATTTTTTCTTGAGAAAAATCCCATGCCCAAAGCCCAAATTGATATCTTGCTTGACGTTAAGTTAATAATAGCTTGCTGTCAATGAATGATCGTAAAATTGTTGTCTGAAAGGCGCATTTCCTCTCCTCAATTTGCCTTGGCCCTTACTTGGCCCTTACTTAGTGTATTTCACGCATATAAATGAACTCATTTGCGTTTTTATAGATGCCGAAAGTTGCGCGTGCAGTCGGGCTGGTATTTACTGCACTCTTCCACGGAAATTGCAGCCAGGCAGGCTCGGTAAATGTGATATCGACGTATCCATTGTTGCCAGCGCCCGGCTTCGACAATTTGAATTTTGCGTCACCTGCGACCAACTTACCGGTGCCACTCACCGACGATGTAGTTTCAGCAGCACTCAAATGGTTGCCCTTGACTGTAGCGGCAACTTCAGGGTAAAAAGTTAACCCCACCCCTGACGTCGGTGCAACGACGGTCGTACAGCTGTCATCGACATTCTGTATCCAACCATTGCCATTCCAATATTGCGCAATGACTGAGATAGGTAGGTCGAGCGATTCAGAACCGAAGGCGTTTTGCATGCGTAGGCGACCATAGCGCATAGTGGCAGTGCCTAATATGGTCGCCGCCGCAGCTGGGACTTCGCCATCGGTGGGTGCCGCGCTGAGCGTGATTGAGGTTTGCCCGGTGAGCGCAGTGGGTCGACTAATCTGATGTTTAGCCGATGCCGCGAGCACACCAGCCGTCCAGGTTCCGCTGGGCAACGTAGAGCTGCTTGCCAAGACCGAACCAGGAGACAAAGGCGAGGCGCTAAATCCATAGTTGAGGTAGGTGATCGGGTTTAATTTTGCAAACGTGTCTGTATAATTTTGTGTGATTAAATTGCTTGGGGTATTTGCATTGAATGCAGTCACAGTGAACGTGGTAGCGAAATTATCCTGAGAAAAATAGCTAAATGGCGTACCCGAAACACAGGCATTCGTTAACGTCACCGTACTAATCACAAAATGATCTGGAATAAAACGACCGAAATAGGAAGTAGCTGCCGTATTGCCGAACTTGCAGCCGTACTTACCGCCAACCAAGGTATTCGAAGCATCATTCGTACAATCGCCATTGGCAAGATCACTAGAATATGTTGTAAACGTGTTGTCATACACGCCCTGTGGCTTGAAGCGGAAATAACCCACTTCATCATAGGTAAACGCACTACCGCTAGCGCCGTTGCCGGTAGCGGCGCTGGCTGCCACAGTAAAGGCGCCAATTATATTTCCCGTGCCCGGTGCCGCGCGACCTCCGGCTGGAACGTTTAACCATTCCAAAAGGCTTGTGTCAATTTTCGGCGTATCGTTATAGCCGATTGTTGCGGTATTCGCGGTCAAATTAAACACAGTATTGGTCTTAAGAAAAGGAGTATTCGTTGCGCTAGCGCCTGAGGTATCAGCATTCGCGTTAGTTGAATTCACGGAACTTATTGCAATCGGTCTAATTGAAAATTGATCCGATGAACACCCAGACACTGCAGTTGGTACTGTCTGCGTCGCGCGGCAGCGCAGTTTACGATAAGCCGTGGTTAAATTAATTGGCGTTGTAATTGTTTTACGCCCATTGTCGGCGGCAATAAAAGTGAGCGCTTGCGTTGCGACCGGGCTGCTGTAACCGGTGCAAAGTGCGGGAGTGACAGTATCGTCAAACAACTCCACCGTGACTGCGCCAGCATAGCCAGTTGAAATTGCTCCTCCCGTTTGGATGGCAACCACATCAAACGTAAAATCTGTTCCAGTTAATTTGGTATATAAAGGATTGCGCAAACCTGGCGACGTGGTCAGATTATTGTACGTTGGAACAACGCTACTTTTTTCCATGCATTCGAAATTTGAAACGCAGGGTGTGTTGGCGACGGTCAGAATACAACTAGCTGCAGTGCCATTCCAGCATTTGATACCATTCAAGGGCACAGTCCCACTGATCCCAATGATCCCAAGCGTGTACACGCCAGCACCAGAGCCCTGCAAGACCACTGTCGGTGAATACACACTGGGGCCAATTGAGAAGGTTGTCGGTGTCACTGTTACCGCCGG
>JANYFV010000190.1 GCA_025359635.1 Undibacterium sp.
CTGAAGTTATCATCGATGATATCGATCAATGCGCCAGATTCTGCTGCACTAGCCGCGGCCGCTAATCCAGCGGGGCCAGCGCCGACAATGAGAATGTCGGTTTTCATGATTGGCCAGTTCGAATCTGCATACCTTCAAGGCACAAGGTCTGGCAGGCGAGTTGCTGCGCTAGCCCGTCAATACTTACGCGACATTCCATGCAGATACCCATGCCGCAGACTGGCGCGCGTGTCTGACCTGTGACAGAGATTCTGGTCACGGGATTACCACTCAAGGCGATTGCGGCGGCGACGCTGATGCCAGGATTGACTTCGGTAATCTGGTCGTTGATTGTTACTGAAATCAATGCAGTCATGAGACTGTCTGCTCGGTGAAAGCAAAGCGCGATGGCAGATACGGCGTCGTGGAAATTTTGCTAGTCTGTTGCGTCATTTGGTCTTTCAATAGTTCTGCCGTCGCTAAAGACGTAGTGATGCCAAGGCCTTCGTGGCCACTGGCTATCCATACATTCTTGCGCCAAGGGTGTGGGCCTATCATCGGCAAACCATCGGGACTGGCGGCTCTAAAACCGGTCCAGCTGCGTATCGCCTTGAGATCGGCAAGCGCCGGAATAAAACTGATTGCTTGTTGCAGCATCTTCGCTAAAATAGCGGGCTCTACTGCCTTATCAGTCACATCAAATTGTCGCGATGAACCCAGCATGATTTGACCGGTCGGGCGCGGCTGCAAGTTAAAAGCGACCGACTCGCCTTCGGACGCATGGGCGCTCTTGATGTAGCCTAGCTCTACCAGTTGGTGCTGCGCAAAACCAGGATAGCGGTCGGTGATCAGCACATGGCCTTTCTTGTAACGCAAAGGCAATTCAGGTAATAATTTCATGGCAGCCAGACCGTTGGCTATCACCACTTCTTGCGCAAAAATTTCTCTGCCATCGGCAAGGCGTACGCCACCGGGTATTAGTGCAGTGACTTCGCCGGATAAAAATTGCGCGCCATATTGCACTGCCTGATCGAGTAAAATTTTCGTACTCTTGGGTGGATATACCAGGCCATCATCGGCGACCAATAAACCACCAGCTAATCCCTGGCGCAGTCCTGGTTCGGCTTGTTGTAAAGCAGCAGCATCGAGCATCGTGCTGCTGATGCCATGCGCGCGCATTAAATTGTGTTTCTCTTGCGCGGCTGCCATTTCTTCTTCATCGCTGGCGACCCACAAGGTGCCACAGCGATGGTATTCATGCGCAACCGGGTGTTCAGCTACAAGATCGCGCCACAAGGCTAGCGAGTAGCTGGTGAGAGCAAGTTCAGCGGGGTTGTCATCCATCACCACCAAATGTCCCATGCCGGCGGCAGTTGCACCACCGCCGACTATATCGGATTCAATTACTGTGATACGCAGACCTTGTCTGGCAAGCGCTGCAGCGCAGGCGCAGCCTATGATGCCCGCACCAACGATGATGACCTCATTCACTAGCGTATGCCCCAGATAAATGGGTCGCGCTGGTCGAGCAGCAATGTGGCTTCTGCATTGATGAATGCAGTGCCTTTGATGCTGGGCAGGATAGCGCCGTTGTCAGCTTGTAGGTCGCGCCGATAGCTGCCTTCGAACACGCTTCCGATGATGCTTTCTTGCCGCCATACTTCAGACTCAGCGAGCTTGCCATCGGCTGCCAGACAAGCCAGCTTGGCGCTGGTGCCGGTGCCGCAAGGCGAGCGGTCGTAGGCTTTGCCGGGACAGAGTACAAAATTACGACTGTGATTTTCTGGCTCAGCTGGCGGGCCAAATAATTCTATATGGTCAATCACAGCGCCATCTTTTCCGGTGACGCCTTGCGCCGTTAAAGCTTGCCGCACGCGCCAGCAAAAATCGGTCAAAGTATCGACATTTTCCAGGCACAAATCCTGTCCATGCTCAGCGATCAGGAAAAACCAATTGCCGCCCCAGGCCACATCCCCTGAGACGTTGCCGACTCCGGTTACCGTTAATGTGACATTTTTGCTGTGCCGATACGCAGCAATATTATGTACAGTCACGCTCAGGTCGGGATGCAATTCGGTCTCGACGATGCCCACCGGTGTCTCTATCCGGTGACGTCCTACGGCGATTTTGCCTTGATAAGCCAGGGTGGCAATAAAACCTATCATGCCGTGGCCGCACATGCCCAAATAGCCGACATTATTAAAAAAAATCACGCCCGCAGTGCACGAGGCATCGTGTGGCGTACACGCCAGCGCACCGACAATCACATCTGAACCACGTGGCTCACAGACTACCGCGCTGCGGAAGTGATCAAATTTTTCTTTAAATAGCGGCAAGCGCTCAGAAAGCGGCCCAGAGCCGAGATCAGGTCCGCCGTCAATAATTAAGCGGGTAGGCTCACCGCCGGTGTGTGAATCAATGATGGATATTTTTTTCATAACGGATAGCGTACAAACTTTACCGGGCAGTGGCTTGATATTTTAAA
>JANYFV010000078.1 GCA_025359635.1 Undibacterium sp.
GATGATGCCGCGATACGACGCGGCTGGGTGTGGCCTATCATGCCTTTTTGGCCGCGCCCCAGTTCCAGACAAATCTTGGGCAATTGCGTGGTCTTACCCGAGCCGGTCTCGCCACAGACAATGATGACCTGATGTTTTTGCAACGCCTCAGCGATTTCTGCACGCCTACCGGAGACCGGTAACTCTTCCGGGTAAGTGATGACGGGCGGCGGATTACGAAATGGCACTTCCGCTTGCATGGCGGGCACAGACGCAGCTTTTTCCAGAGGTTTTGGACGACTTTGTGTCGTGTCTGGTAAGCGTTTTTCAGCTGATTTTACCGGCCCCGGTTTCGCTTCCTGTTTCAATTGTTGAGCTTGACGCAAGCTATCACGCAATTGACGTAAATCAGGCGTGGCTTTTTTTGCAGAATTTTTCGTTGAATTTTTATCAGACATAGCGGAGCGCATTATAATCTGCTCATGGAAAATTCTGTTCAATTCGTTCAATGGCTGCGCTCGGTCGCACCCTACATTCATGCCTTCCGCGGCAAAACCTTCGTGGTGGCGTTTCCCGGCGAACTGGTGATGGCTGGCGCTTTACCGGTATTGGCGCAAGATTTGTCGCTATTGCACGCTCTTGGCATACGCGTGGTGATCGTCCACGGCTCGCGCCCGCAAGTGGCGGAACAACTGGCGCTACGAAATGTGGAAGGACGTTTTCACAACGGTATCCGGATTACCGATATCGCTGCGCTGGAATGCTCGAAAGAAGCGGCCGGAGAATTACGACTGGATATTGAAGCGGCATTTAGCCAGGGCTTACCGAATACGCCGATGGCACATGCGGCCATCCGCATCATCTCAGGCAATTTTATTACTGCCAAGCCGATCGGGATTGTCAATGGTGTTGATTTCCAATTGACGGGAATGGCGCGGAAAGTAGCTTACGATACCATCCACACTATCCTGCAAGCGGGTAATCTGGTGTTGTTGTCTCCCTTAGGCTTCTCTCCGACAGGCGAGGCGTTTAATCTAACGATGGAAGACGTCGCGGTATCTGCGGCAACGGCGTTACATGCCGACAAACTGATTTTCATTTCCGAAATACCGATGATGGCAGATCAGGATGGCGACGACATTCGCGAGCTGTCCTTCCTGCAAGCGGAACAAGAATTAAAGGCTGGCTATCTGCCAGCCGACTCGTCTTTTTATCTGGAACATGCGGTCAAGGCATCACGCGGTGGCGTCAACCGGATACACATTATTCCGTACAAAGTAGATGGCTCAGCTCTATTGGAGTTGTTCACTCATGACGGTGTCGGCACTATGGTGTCATCAGAAAATCTAGAAAGCCTGCGGGAAGCAACCATTGAAGACGTAGGCGGCATTATTAAATTAATAGAACCGCTGGAAGCCGATGGCACCTTGGTGAAACGTGGCCGCGAATTGCTGGAGCGCGAAATCAATTACTTCTCGGTGATAGAACATGATGGCGTGATTTTCGGCTGCGCTGCGCTGTATCCTTTCCCATTTGAAAAAATGGCGGAAATGGCCTGCCTGACTGTCAACCCAGAAGTGCAAAGCCAGGGCGATGGCGAACGCATTCTCAAGCACATGGAAAAACGCGCACGCCGGGCTGGATTTCACTCGCTTTTCGTACTCACTACGCGCACTGCACACTGGTTCTTAAAGCGCGGCTTCGTCAGCGCCACGGTCGATGATTTACCGAAAGACAGACAAAAAATGTATAACTGGCAGCGTAAATCATTGGTGCTGATCAAGCAGCTTTAAGATTACTACCGGAAGCAGCAAGCAGATACCCCGTATAATTCACCCTATCGACATTTTATTCACAGGAATTTTCACCATGGCACGTACCGTTCACTGCATCAAACTCGACAAAGACGCTGAAGGGCTGGATTTCCCCACTTATCCTGGCGAACTCGGCAAGAGAATTTACGAAAATGTATCCAAAGAAGCCTGGGCTGCCTGGCTTAAACATCAGACCATGCTAGTCAATGAAAACCGTTTGAACTTGGCTGACACGCGTGCGCGCAAATACCTGGCAACGCAAATGGAAAAGCATTTCTTTGGTGATGGTGCTGATGCCGCCCAAGGTTATGTTCCGCCAGCAGACTAAGCTTTGTTTTACAATGCAAAAAAAGCGAGCAAATCATTGCTCGCTTTTTTTATGGCATTTCAAAAATCAAATTTCTTCATAGAGTGCCAGCGTCAAGAATTCTGCAAAATTTTCTGAAGTCGACATCTCTTCAAATATTTGCGCAGCTCTGTCATAAGTGGCACCACTACCGACAGATTCTTTCACCTTGAGCAATTCTTCAGGGATCATCGCACGCACCATATCAGCAGTAATCTTGCGACCATCCTCCAGCTTGCCTTTGCTTGAACGTATCCATTGCCAGACTTGAGAACGGCTGATTTCTGCAGTTGCAGCATCTTCCATCAGATTGTGAATAGGTACGCAACCATTGCCCGCCAGCCAAGCACCCAGATAATGAATACCTACGTTGATGTTGTAACGCAAACCGGCTTCAGTAATCGGTGTTTCAGGTTGAAAGTTCAGCAGATCTTTCGCAGTCACCTGAATATCAGGACGTTGTTTTGAAATTTGATTTGGTGCGTCGCCCAAGACTTTTTTAAATTCCGTCATCGCCAAATCGACCAAGCCTGGGTGGGCAACCCAACCACCATCATAGCCATCAGTCGCGTCGCGGGCTTTATCATTGCGCACACCACCCATGGCAATGTCATTCTTCTCAGGATCATTCTTGATCGGGATCAGCGCCGCCATACCGCCGATCGCCGGAGCATTGCGCTTGTGGCAGGTCTTCAACAGCAACAAGGCATATGAGCGCATGAATGGCGCTGTCATCGTCACTTTGGCGCGATCAGCCAGACAGAAATCTTTATCGTTCTTGAATTTTTTGATGCAGGAGAAAATGTAATCCCAACGACCCGCATTCAAGCCTGAACTATGTTCGCGCAATTCGTAGAGAATTTCATCCATCTCAAATGCCGCGACGATAGTTTCGATCAAAACAGTTGCCTTGATCGTGCCTTGTGGCAGACCGATTTCGTTTTGTGCCATGACGAAAATATCATTCCACAAGCGCGCTTCCAAATGCGACTCCATCTTCGGTAAATAAAAATACGGGCCGGCACCACGTGCCAGTTGTTCTTTGGCGTTATGAATCAGAAACAAGGCGAAATCAAAAATACCTCCGGAGACGCGCTTGCCATCAACTAATACATGCTTCTCGTCCAGATGCCATCCGCGAGGGCGTACAACTAGAGTTGCAATGGTG
>JANYFV010000275.1 GCA_025359635.1 Undibacterium sp.
AAAAAACCAATTCACCACCGGCCATTATTTGTTCATGACGGAGATAATTTTGATCCAGGTTTTTTCCATTAAAACTAACACTTGCCACATATTGATTCGCGTCGCTCAGATTCTCGGCACGTATCGTAAATTGCTTACCATTTGGTAAATGCAATATTGTCTTATTTAAAAATGGCCGCCCGATAATATATTCATTGCTTCCAGGTGCCACCGGATAAAAACCAAAACTAGTGAAGGCAAACCATGCGGACATTTGTCCGAGATCATCATTGCCAGACAATCCATCAGGTGCGGCGTGATATTGACTTTGCATAATCTGTTGCAAACGTTGTTGCGTCTTCCATGGTGCACCAAAATAATTATATAAATACGCTACATGATGCGAAGGCTCATTACCGTGCGCATAGTGTCCAATCAAACCAGAAATATCTTCCATGTGCGCATAAATTTTCTCATCAACTTTGGCATCGAATACCTGATCAATTTTTGAAATGGCGGCGGCATCACCGCCGAGCAGGCTGATCAGGCCGGCATTATCGTGTGGCATATACCACGAATATTGCCATGCACTTCCCTCGGTATAATCACTGCCAAAATTTGACACGGTGGGGTCGAAAGGGACACGAAATTCGCCATCTGATTTACGCGCACGAATAAAGCCGGTTTTGGTATCGAATACGTTGCGAAAATTTTGCGCGCGGGCGTAATATTTCTTCGCTATATCGCCCTTGCCCATTTTCTCGGCCATACGTGCAATGGTCCAGTCATCAAAAGCGTATTCCACTGTTTTCGACGCTGCTTCCGGTTCGAGATCGGTCGGCACATAGCCCAATTTCATATAGTGCTGCAAACCGCCATAGGCACCATATTCGGCGCTGGCGATCATCGCTTTTAGCGCACGATCTGCATCAAAACCAGGAATGCCTTTCATATACGCATCGGCAATCACTGGCACTGCGTGATAACCTATCATGCACCAGGTTTCTAAGCCATGAAACTGCCAGACAGGCAATATCCCATCTGGGCTGTATTGCTGCGATGCTAGTAGAGATTGCACAAAATCGGCATTGCGTTGTGGCGGTTGCAACAAGGTCAGCAAAGGATGTAATGCGCGATACGTATCCCACAAAGAAAAGGTCGAATGAAAGCGAAACCCCTCGGCCTGATGCACTTGATTGTCCGGCCCGCGATAACGGCCATCAACGTCCATGAATAAACCCGGCCCCATCATGCTGTGATACAAAGCCGTGTAGGCCATGGTACGCATAGCCGGTTTTGCCTCGATACTGACGGCGGACAAAGCTTCGTTCCAGGCGAGGCTGGATTTGGCACGTTGGGCTGAAAAATCCCAGCCTTCGATCTCCGATAAGTTCGCGATCGCGCCGTCTTCACTTACCGCTGAAATCGCCACTTTCACCATTAAAGTCTGATCATCCGGCACACCAAAATCGAGCGCGGCAACCAGCGCCTTGCCTTCAATTTTCACCTTATCCTGAGCACCGCTGCCAGGCCCGGAAAAACCGCGATATTCGACTGCGTCTTCGCGGTTATGGATCTCACGAGCGAACAGCGGATGCGAAAATTGCATCGCAAAATACACTAGCCGTCCTGCAGCCCAACCGCGCGTTTCACGCATGCCGGTAATCACACCATCCTTGCGTATACGCATGCTGGACCAGAGGTTTTTTGTCTTGTAATCGTAAATACTGCTACGCAAATCTACGATCAATTTAGCTGACGCACCTTTAGCGAAATGATAGCGATGCATGCCGACACGTTCGCTGGTGGTTAACTCTACATCGACATCATGATCTAATAATTTAACCGAATAATAGCCAGGCTCAGCTTTTTCGTCTTTGTGACTGAAACGTGAGCGATAACCGCTGAAAGGTCGCTCCGGGTAACCGGGTTCCAACTTGGTTTCTCCGCTATACGGCATTAACAACACGTCACCTAAATCAGAGTGGCCGGTACCTGAAAAATGCGTATGCGAGAAGCCAAGTATTGAATCATCTTCGTAGCGATAACCAGCAGCCCATGGATAGCTTTGGCGAAAATGTCGCACTTGCGTATCCGGGCTCAACTGCACCATACCAAAAGGACGTGTCGCCCCCGGAAATGTGTGTCCGTCACCTCCTGTGCCAATGAATACATTGACCGCATCCGTTGGGCGCATCCCGATTGAAGGAGCGGTTGCCGCTGCCGAACTGCTGCCAATCAGTACACCTAGAAGAATAAATCCAAAAATACGAAACATTATGTACTCCTTTTTAAATCTATTTTAGGCCCAAGAATCTCATCATATAGCTGGCACGATCATTGATAAAGCATGTAAGGCAATCCCGATCAATCCACCAACGACGGTACCATTAATACGGATGTATTGTAGATCGCTGCCTACGCTCGTTTCTAGTTCGCGCACGAGTTCATGGTCTTCCCATTGTTTCACTGTGTTGGCAATGTGGTGGGCGATTGTTTCGCGCAAATCGATGGCCAGGCTGCGGGCGGCGTCTGCCATGTGATCATTGATGGAATCGCGCAAGTTGGGATTGTCGACTAGCCATAAGCCCATTTGTGTCGTGGCATCGGCAATCTTTTCACGTAGTGATGAATTGTCCTTGGCGATATCGTCACGCAACCATTGTTTAAGTTGAGCCCACAGGCCGTTTATATAGTGCGTAGCTTCTGGTGACGTCAATAGCATTTCTTTCCAGTGATTGATTTTCTGATGCAGTGTAGGGTCGTTTTTCATCCTCTCCAAAAATTCTTCGACTACATCGTCAAATTGCTTTCTACGTGGATGGCTAGCATCGTCACCAATATCGTGTAACCAGCGATTGACACTCGCAACTAAGGAGCTTGCAATTTTCAGGCTAAATTCATCGGTATTGGCGACCATGCCCAGCATCTGCAATAAACTGGGGTATTCACGCCCGGATACTTCGATGATCATTCCGGCCAAAGTTTTTTGCGTTTCCGGATCATCTAGTGCCGTTGCAATTTTTTTCAGCGCTTCGTTGAGTAATTGCTGATGTCTGTTGTCTTGCGTCAGAATGACGAGCAAATTCCCTAGCGTTTTGCCTAGATCCATTTGCTGTGCGTTCTTCTGTATCGCATCGCGCAAGGCGGTTTGCACGCGTTCATCATCAATAAAGTCGAGGCCATTAATTAACATCGCCAGTATCTTGTCCGTCAAGATTTCTGAATTTGAACGAATGCTGAGCCAGCTGGCGATTTTTTGGGCAGGATCAAAGCTACGAATTTTTTCAAGTAAAGTATCTGTGGCTAAAAACTTATCTCGTACAAAGACAGCGAGATTCTCGGCAATGCGCACTTTATTTTGTGGAATGATTGCGGTGTGTGGAATAGGTAAACCTAATGGGCGCTTAAACAGTGCGACTACCGCGAACCAATCTGCCAGCGCACCTATCATGGCCGCTTCTGCAAAGGCGGCAACCCAAGCCCACGGCCCCATCCCTTGTTGCATCCTTGCAAAAACAAATAGACTGGTCACAAGAATAAGCAGCGTGGTAGCCAGGCGCTTCATCTTATTTAATTGCTGTAATTTGTTGATAGGGTTCATTTATTTAGCTAACTTGAATGGTGAATGGTAGATCTGAACATTTTACGTGCTGGTAGGCGCACAGTCCAATTTCGCCAGGTTGCGGGTCTTTATACGCGTCCACAAAACTTTTTTCGGATTAAAAATCAGAGATATAGACTAAAATACACTTATATTTGAATCTGCAACTCAGAGTAAAGAGTAGCAGCCAATTTCTCTTGCTCATATTGCCATCCACCAATATTTACCCAATGTCATTTTCCTCTCTGGGCCTATGCCCTGCCCTCGTTAACGCTGTTTGTGAACTTGCTTACACTGAGCCAAGCCCGGTGCAAACTGCCGCCATCCCGGCAATTCTGGCGGGACGAGACACTTTGGTTTCTGCACAAACCGGCTCTGGCAAGACGGCAGCATTTTGTCTGCCAATTCTCCAAAGTTTGATTGGCAAGACACCGACTTCGCCTCGACCAGTGCAAACGCTGATACTGGTTCCAACCCGTGAATTAGCGGCGCAAGTGGGCAGTACCTTGCGCACGCTGGCGCAACATTTGCCGCAACCGGTTAAATTGGCCGTGCTATTTGGTGGTATTTCGATTAATCCGCAAATGTTGCATTTGCGCGGTGGCGCAGACATAGTTATTGCCACGCCGGGAAGATTGCTCGATTTAATTGATCAGAACGCGTTAAAACTGAGCGCTGTAAATTGCTTGGTATTGGACGAGGCAGACCGTCTACTTGACCTTGGGTTTTCTGATGAGCTGAACCGTATTCTTGCGCTGCTGCCGTCACAAAGACAAAATTTATTTTTCTCAGCGACCATTTCTTTAGAAGTCGAAACACTGGCGCAAAACTTATTGCGCGATCCGGTCAGAATTGAGATTAAATCCGACGAAGTCAGTGCGCCAGACATCACTCAACGTGCGATTGTTGTCGATGCCAATCAACGTACGCAACTGCTGCGTCATTTGATCGAGCATCAAAAATGGTCGCGCGTTCTGGTTTTTGTTGCGACTAAATATGCTGCTGAATTGGTCGCGGTAAAACTGCGTAGAGCGGGGTTGAATGCCGAGCCATTTCATGGTGACTTGAGCCAGGGAAAACGCACGCAAGTTTTAATGGATTTTAAAGCGTCCAGGGTGCGAGTTGTTATTGCGACCGATGTCGCAGCTCGTGGCATAGATATTAGCGATTTACCCGTAGTAGTTAACTATGATTTACCACGATCAAGTGATGATTACACCCATCGCATAGGCCGTACCGGTCGCGCCGGCCAATCTGGTGTTGCCGTGAATTTTATTTGTGCTGACAATGCCAATGAAGCGCATTTCAGATTGATCGAACAGCGCCATCATCAGAAAATTATCCGTGAAATTGTCGTCGGTTTTGAACCTACAAAATCAGCAACTAATGCTCCACCAATTGTGCTTGATGACAATGGTGGTGTAAAAGGAAAACGCCCCAGCAAGAAAGATAAATTGCGCGCTTTAGCCAGTGCTCAGAACATTTAAGTACACTTAAATAGTACCGTCACCCGGCACTATTGCTCAGCATAAAACCCGATTCTTTCAAGAGATTATTATGGTTCCAATTAAAAGTGATCTAACGCGCACGACCTTAGCTATCATTTGCATACTTTTGTTGATTGCCGGATCGCTCTGGGTGCTGCGGCCTTTTTTAGCAGCGTCTATCTGGGCCAGTATGATCGTTGTATCGACATGGCCGCTCTTACAGGCGATACAAAGACGAGTTGGCGGGCGGCGCGCTTTAGCAATTACTGTAATGACTTCAGGTATGGTCTTGGTTTTGGCGCTGCCTTTTTGGCTAGCCATTGATACGATAGTTAATCATGCAGAAGATATCGTTACTTTGGCAAAAAAACTAACCAAATCCGGCATGCCGCCGCTGCCAAAATGGGCTTCCGAATTGCCTTTTTTTGGTGAAAAAATTTCTGCGTTCTGGACACAATTAGTCGATGCTGGCCCTCAGGGATTAGTCAATAAAGCGGAACCCTATGCAGCGCAAACAGGAACATGGATACTGTCTCAAGTAGGAAGTTTAGGAGCACTGTTGTTTCATTTTTTCCTTATTGTCAGTTTGTCCGTGGTTTTTTATGCTCATGGCGAACCTGGAGCAGCAATGCTAAAACGTTTTGGCCGTCGGTTGGCAGGTGATCATGGAGAAAATGCGATTATTCTGGCTGGCGGTGCTATACGCGGCGTGGCGTTAGGAGTCGGTGTTACCGCTATCGTACAAACTGTTCTTGGCGGTATTGGTCTGGTGATCGCTGGCGTACCATTTGCATCTCTGTTGTCGGCGCTGATGCTCATGCTTTGCATTGCGCAACTGGGTCCATCCTTAGTGTTATTTCCGGCTGTTGCATGGATGTTCTGGATGGGCGACACGGGGTGGGCAATCGCCCTCTTGGTCTGGAGCATTATTGTGGTGTTATTGGATAATTTTTTGCGCCCTATGTTGATTAAAAAAGGTGCTGATTTGCCCTTGCTCTTGATTTTTTCCGGGGTCATCGGTGGCTTGATCGGTTTTGGTCTTATCGGAATTTTTATCGGACCAGTTGTGCTGGCTGTGACCTATACCTTGTTTGAAGCGTGGTCTAAAGATGTCCTAAGTTCAAAGCCAAGGTACTGATTCAGCCTAATGAATTAGAGCACCCGGTAAGCCAACTTATCCATCATCGTTTTGCTCAGGCGGCTGAGAAATTTGCGTACATCCTGCGGGTAATCGGCTATTTTTTGCAGTGCTGAGTAGTGTGTTATTTTCGCCGTTTTCTGATAAATACTCTCTAGTTCAGCTTGTTTTTGCGCTGCAAGCTCATTCCTTGGGTCGTGGATTAATAAGGCATTTTCCAGATCCAATCGGAAAGCTCTAGGATTGAGATTGTTTCCCGTCATGAGACTGTAGTGATCGTCGATCCATAGACCTTTCAGGTGATAGGTATTTTCACCGTCTTGCCACAGATGCAAATTAAGTTGCCCGCTGTCCAAACTCGTTTGATGTATTTTGGCGAATTGTCTCAGCTTTGTTTCATACAGATACGGTAGTGAAGAGATTATTTTGAAGGCTTGATCTGGAGGGATATAAAAATCATTTGCCGTTTTATCGCCCACAATAATATCTATTTTTACTCCACGTTTTAAGGCTCGATTGATCTCACGAGTCACCGCCAGTGGAAAATTAAAATACGGCGTGCAGATCGTGATCTGCTGCACACTTGTGGCGAGTAGCTGGCAAATAATGCGATTGAGTGGATTATTTTTACCCACACCGACTAACGGTGTCACGCTTAAACCTTGAGTGCTATCGTGTGTTAATTCCGGCGAAATATATTGCGCTTGTTTCAGCTTTTCCCGAAAACTGCGTATATCACGGCGTATGCTGAGGGTAGACGGAATTTCTGGCACATTTAATCTGTGTACTGCAGATGCTGTCAATAGATGAGTCTGAATAAATTGCACCATACTGTCTGCAAGCGTCTTATTTTGTATAAGTAAATACCTGTCGTGGCGGTATTTATCTAATTTGTGCAAATAAACATTATTCAGACTGGCACCGCTATAGATCACACGATCGTCAATCACAAAACCCTTGAGATGCAGCACGCCAAAAAGTTCGTGTGTTTGTACTGGCACTCCATAAATGGGAACGACGCTAAGATGTTTTTTAGCCTGTTCCTGATACCAGGCAGAATTAGCAAGTTGCTTCCCCGCTCCGATCAAACCTCGCTGGGCTCTATGCCAATCCAGCAAAACCCGGATGTCTAAGTTTGGCCGTGCAGCCTTTGCCGCGTGTAGCGCATCAAGAATTTCGGCACCGGCTTCATCTGCCTGAAGATACAAACTGCAAAGATAAATACGTTGTTGTGCGCTGGATATCTGTCTTAGTAGCTCGGTGCGAAATGCAGTAGCACTGTGTAATATTTGAACTGCATCTGCCGTGAGTGGAATGCCAGGTAAATGCGCTAGTGTTAAGCCAGAAGAGGTGAAAGTCATGGAAAATTCAGATCTGCTAAATTTTGGATTAATTATGGTAACACTTACCTGCATAGATGAGAGATTTTTGCCATTTCTCCAAGTGAAAATACTAATGAATAAATCTGCACTTGAAGACTTATAATGCTATTTCCTTCTTTGTAAGATATTTTTCATGCCCCACTCTAGCCGTTCTGCTGATTTTAACAATATAGCTTCAGTAAATTCATCCAATATCTTGTATGGCACATTACGACCTGATCTGATAAGGCAAGAAATTCTTGCTGATTTATTTGAAACTACGGTTAATAAATCACCAGAGCAAGTCGCCTTGATTTTTGGCGATCGCGTTGTTAGTTATGCAGAATTAAATGCCTGTGCAGATATCGTAGCATCCAAGTTAATTGAAGCAGGTGTGCAACCGAATCACATTCTTGGACTATGGTTACCTCGCGGTATTGATCTGCTGATCATGCAAGTGGCGATTGCCAAGACAGGAGCGGCGTGGTTGCCATTTGATGCAGAAACACCGGTAGAACGGATCGCAGTATGTCTGGACGATGCCAAAGCGTTTGGCCTACTTAGTTGCGATCTACTCAGAGCTGAATTAAGCCAGCTTCAATGTAGCATCTGGACTGCGGAGCAGATGCTAGTACCCTTGCCTTCAGCGCAGGCTTTGCATCGACGTAAGGACTGTCTGCCGTCCGATCCGGCTTACGTGATCTACACCTCCGGCTCGACAGGAAAACCTAAGGGTATTGCCATCAGCCAGGGCAGTATCTGTCATTTTTTGCGTAGCGAGAATAGTGTGCTCGGCATACAAAATACAGATCGTGTGTACCAGGGTTTCTCTGTTGCATTTGATATGTCGTTTGAAGAAATCTGGATCAGCTATTTAGTCGGTGCGACGCTTTGGATTGCGCCGCGAGAGATCGCGGTTGACCCTGATGCCTTGCCACAAGCCTTGGCGCAGAACCAGGTAACGGTCTTGCATGCAGTGCCAACACTACTTGCCTTGTTCAATGAAGAAGTGCCGTCGCTGCGACTCATTAATCTCGGAGGTGAAATGTGTCCCGAGTCATTGGTGGCACGCTGGCTCATTCCCGGTCGTCAGCTGTTTAACACCTACGGCCCGACCGAGGCGACGGTCTCTGCCAGTCTGGCGGAACTGAAACTAAATGAAGCTGTGACTATTGGCCACCCATTACCTAATTATGGGTTACTGATCATCGAGCCGACTTTCGAGGATGGCTTGATCTTGCTAAAACGTGGTGAAATTGGCGAGTTGTGCATCACCGGACCTGGTGTAGCAGATGGCTATCTAGGGCGTCCAGAATTAACGCTAGAAAAATTTATTGATAATCCTTGGGCAAGCTCAGAGTTAGATAAGCGCATGTATCGCACCGGTGACTTGGCACGCATCGGCGAAGATGGCACGGTTCAGTGTCTTGGGCGTTCAGATGATCAGGTTAAAATTCGCGGATTCCGGGTTGAACTCGGTGAGATTGAAGCAGCTTTAAGTAAACAAGCAGGCGTAGGAACTGCAGCCGTGTTACTCAGGAATGAGGATGGTATTGATCAACTGATTGCTTTTATCGTTGCAGACACACCGTCCGATTCGAGTTCAAATTCAGCCATTGATGTTACCTCGATGAGCATAAATCTGCGTGCTGCTCTTGCTACTATATTGCCGCCATATATGGTGCCTGGTCGCTACGAATATCTCAGCGAAATGCCACGTTTAACTTCTGGAAAAATTGATCGCAAGGAACTCAAAAATAGAATCTTGACGGTGGTTGCTGCAAGATCTGATTCTGATACGGCGAACAACCCAGCTGAAGAAGTATTGTTTGGTGCATTGGGTAAATTATTTCCCGGGCAAGCGATCCGCCGCGACTTAGATTTTTTCTCCGATCTGGGTGGCCATTCTTTGTTAGCCGCCCGTTTGGTTTCTGCCTTGCGCGCCGATGCCAGATTTATGTATTTCAAAGTCAGCGATATTTACCTACATAGACATATTGGTCAGATCGCTGTCGTGTTGGCGCAAGCTCAGAGTACGACGCTAAACGAAGCAACAGCATGGACGCCTCCATCTGCTGTGAAACGCTGGGGTTGTGGCCTTGCCCAAGCGATCGTTATTCCTTGGTTGGTGGTGATGCGTATGATGCAATGGCTGGCACCTTTTTTTGCGTATCATTTTTTTACTGGCGAAGCGGATGATTCTATAGGTTTGGCGATACTTTTGTCGGTGGGCGTATTTTTATTGCTGACCGTGGTCGAATTTTTCATCGCTATTGCCGGCAAATGGCTGATCGCCGGTAGACTAAAAGCGGGCTGTTACCCTCTGTGGGGATTCACGTATTTTCGCTGGTGGTTAGCGGATAGATTAGTGGAATCTGCTCCGGTTTATTTGTTGAGCGGCTCGTCTTTATATGTATGGTGGCTGCGCGCCTTGGGTGCGAAAGTTGGCCGTGACGTGAATATAGGATCGACCAGCTTGCGAGCGCCGGATCTATTACATATTGGCGACAATGTCAGCATAGGTAATGCCTGCAACTTTGAAAACGCGCGGGTCGAGCGTGGCGAATTGAGATTGGGGCAGATCACACTCGGCAGTGAGTCCTGTGTAGGCTCTTACTCCATATTGGAAGGTGGCGTCTCGATTGCGGATTTCGGCCACCTGGAAGGGCAATCTGCCTTAAGCGAAGGCCAAGCTATTCCTGCTGGAAGAATTTGGCGTGGTTCTCCAGCGCGCGACATTGGTGCATTTAAAGCTAATCCGGATTTACCTCGGCCAAAGGTTTCTAGCTTGCGTTTATTTGGCGAAGCGGCATTTTTTATCTTTGGTAGCTTGCTCATTACCATTCTTTTTTTCTTACCGGTTTTTCCAAGTTTCATCACGATAGATTTAATTGATAACGTAGAATTATTTCCGTGGCTACAGGGAAGTTCTGTGGCATTTCAACTTGGTAAATATTTCTTATTGGCTTTTCCTGCAACAGCTGTATTGATCGTGCTGACGGCCCTACTCTCTGCCGGTATTCGTTGGAGCGTTTTGCCAAAATTGCAAGCAGGCAGCTATCCTGTGCATGGCAATATTTATTGTAGTAAGTGGCTAGTCAATCAGATTCAGGAATCGAGTTTGAATATTTTACATGGCGTTTATGCCACGGTCTTCGCGCCATTTTGGTATCGCCTGTTAGGTGCCAAAGTGGGTAAAGGAGCGGAGATTTCTACCGCGCTTGGCGTGGTTCCAGACATGCTAACTTTAGGTGATGAAACTTTTATCGCAGACGCGGTATTACTAGGGGATGAGCATATTGATGGTGGTTGGATGACGATGAAACCTACAGTTATTTCAAAGCGTAGTTTTGTCGGTAATTGCGCGTATATCCCAGACGGCACCATCTTGCCCGAAAATGTACTAATCGGAGTACATAGCAGTGCTCCGGCAAATCAACAAATGCGCGAAGGTGATACCTGGTTAGGTTCACCGCCGATACATTTACCTGCAAGAGAAGAAACCAAAGGGTTTCCCGAAGAACTCACGTTTCACCCCAGCTTTATGCGCCGTCTTGGACGAACACTGATCGAGTCTTTTCGTATCATTGCGCCGCATGCCTTGGTTATTTCCGTTGGCTACACGATCGTGCTTGATCTGATGCCGCTGGCGGGCGATGATCAGTGGGGTGAAGTTGTGTATTACCTGGCGTTGGCCGGTCTATTGTACGGGGCAGGATGTTTTGTTTTTGTCTTTGTATTGAAATGGCTATTAATTTTCCGCTACAAAAAAAAGAGCGCGCCGATGTGGACCGGGTTCGTCTGGATTTCGGAAGCAGTGACCAATCTGTATGAAGGTATTGCCGTGCCAAATTTTATGCGCTATCTGCGCGGCACGCCCTGGTTACCGTTAGCACTTAATTTGTTGGGATGTAAGATTGGCAAAGGCGTTTATCTGGATACGACTGATATTACCGAGTTCGATTGTGTCAGCATCGGTGCGCATAGTGA
>JANYFV010000291.1 GCA_025359635.1 Undibacterium sp.
TCACTATCGCTGGCCTGGTTGGCTATCACGAATCGGTGATGCGAATCTGATTCGATCGATGTCACGCAAAGGGTGTTCGCCTGATAATGCAGCATGTGAGGGTTTCTTTGGGCGACTGAAATCAGAATTATTCTATCCTCGGAACTGGCAAGCGACGACCATTGCGCAGTTCATTGAGATACTTGACGCATACATTCATTGGTACAACGAAAAACGTATTAAAATTTCTCTTGGATCTCGCAGTCCACTAGAATATCGGGAGAGCCTAGGTTTGGCGGCATAAATCAGTCCAACTTTTTATCCGCACCCCCATGTCTACAATGATGATGAAAAATGACTGCCCATTGCGATCGGAACGCTTCTTTTCGATATCGAGCATGGTCATCAAGTGTCTACGGTTATACAGCCCGGTTAGCTCGTCATGGATAGAGATTTCCTGAATGGTATGCATAGCCTTTTGCAACTCAGCATTGATCTGCTGAACCTTTGCCATCTCGTCCCGCAACGCGTCGCTGCTTTCTTCCGCGATGCGTTTTGCCGTGCCAACTTCTGCGCGCTGGCGCGAATACTGTTCTGAAAGATGGCAGATGAACAGAGCCGAGGGAAGAAAACAGAGTGTGTAAAGCACCTCAAGCCCGAATGAGCCAGGCTGTTTCAAATACACGATGGCATAGTAAGACCCGACAATTTGAATCACGCTCGCGCTCGCCGTGATGATGATCGATTGTATCAATTTGGCCTTCGACAAAAGGAAGGATAAGGCCATCAAGGCAAAGAAAAGCGCCATGCCCCTGACTTCTCTTAGGCTGATAAACCAGGCGCTATACATGACCAGCCAGACCGCAAACTGACCGAAAAATACAAAGTTGACGAAACCCATAGTCATGGTTTTTTTTACTTTGATCATGATCATAAAAAGTACTGCCGAGCCTAAGGCCATTGTGCTGACAAACTGAATTTCAGCTAGCTGTACAGAAGAAATACCGAAAAAATAGGCGCCCAAGGTGGCAACCAGGGTGATGAAATAAGCCAAAAAAACAAGTATCGTGTACTTGAGGAGGATTTTTTTACGGCGCTTATTTTTGTCAAAATCTGGCACTGCGTGTATGGTGCGCATGGTGAACTCAACCCAACCTTTCTTTTGCTCACGGGCCGCTGACAGCAACGCCAAGACCCTGGATGAATGCATCTCTTGCAGCGGATCAACGCGCCGATCTGTAATACTACAATAATGAGTAGGCGTTCAAATGGTTTTTTCGCTTTTATTCGCGTCTATACTTCATGTTGCTGATGAGAAGAAGTCACGACGCGTCAATCTTGCAGCAAGATGATGCTCATGGCGATCTTGAATTTGCCAGATTAATTGAGTTCGTATGCAATTCATTTAAAGGAGCCTCAATCTCATGTCAGGTAAATTCATTAAAATTCTACTGATGGGATCAATGGCGCTGGCGCCGCTGCATAGTCTTGCTTCTGATAGTGCAAGGTCTGGTCTGGACGAGTATGTGGCGCGCGGGATGAAACAGACCAAGGCACAAGGTCTGGCGATTGCGATTGTTGAAGCTGGCAAAGTAAGCCGGGTTAGTACGTGGGGTCAGCGCAATAGCAAGGGAGATCCATTGACCCCAGCGACGGTGATGTATGGGGCGTCGCTGACTAAAGCGGTGTTTGCCTACACGGTGATGCAGCTGGTCGACGAAGGCAAGCTCGATCTTGATACCTCAATCGCCACTTACTTGGCAAAGCCACTGCCAGAATATACCAACGAGGCGAAAAAATATGCGGCGTGGCAGCATCTGGCTGGCGATGAGCGCTGGCGTCAACTAACAGCGCGTATCCTGCTGAGCCACGGTTCAGGTTTTTCGAATTTCGGTTTTCTTGAAGCGGATGGAAAACTGAAATTTCATTTCGATCCCGGCAGCCGCTATGCTTATTCTGGCGATGGGATGATCTTGCTACAGTTTGTCATTGAGCGTGGCCTGGGGCTGGATTTGGGGAGGGAAATGCAAACCCGCGTCTTCGACCGGTTTGATATGAAAACCACCAGCATGACCTGGCGTGCAGATTTTGCGGCGAATTTAGCCGATGGCTGGAAAGAGGATGGAAGCGTGGAAGCCCATGATGAACGCAGTAAAACCCGTGCGGCCGGTTCTATGGATACCACAATTACCGATTTTGCCAACTTCGCTGCGGGCTACATACGTGGTGACGGCCTAACTCAAGCCTCACGCAATGAACTAACCAAGGCACAATTACGGATTGACACTGCATCGCAGTTTCCGTCCTTGCAAGCAATCGCGGCACCCCAGTCCCGGCATAAAGATTTGGCGGCGGGGCTAGGTGTGATTACTTTCAGCGGGCCGCAAGGGCGTGGTTTTCAAAAAGGCGGACATAACGATTCGACTGGCAACACTTGGATTTGTCTGGAACGCAGCAAAAGCTGTGTCGTGATTTTGTCTAACGATGTTCGTGCTGAGGCGCTATTTCCAGGCATAGTGAAAATTATTCTGGGTGACACCGGCATGCCTTGGAGCTGGGAATACGGCGCGCATGATTGGGCCAAACCATGAGACAGGATTGTTGCCGTCATAACGCAGCACAGTTACGAGTTACGCCACTTTATCACCATGCAATTGGTAACACTGCAAGGCTAATTCTTGCACTTGCTGCCGCAGTTCTGCTGGCGCGAGGACTTCACATTCGGCACCTAAGCCAAGTAACATCAGCGCCGCCTGATCGGTGGTTTCATAAGGCAAATTGATGA
>JANYFV010000311.1 GCA_025359635.1 Undibacterium sp.
CTATGGCAATGTGCGCGAGCGCAGTTACGACCGGTTAGGTCGTACGGTACAACTCACCGACCCCGCCGTAAACGCAATTGACGGTGTCACTAGCATCAGCTACGACGCGTTTGATCGTGTATTGACTCATACTGATTTGCAAGGGCAGCCTACAAGTTACGTTTATAGCACTGCAAACCGCAGTGTTGTCGTCACTACGCCAGAAGGCATCAAGATTAGTACCATCCACAATCGCTTTGGTCAAACACTCAGCGTCACCGATGGCAATCAAAATACCACCAGCTATACCTATGATAAAAACGGCAATCTCACCAAGACAAGTACAGCATTAAACACCACGAGCGCAAAATATGACGCTGCCAACAATTTGCTCGAAAGCACTGACGCGAACGGCAACAAAATCACTTACACCTATGACGCTGCTAATCGTCTTCTGACCCGTACGCTGGCACTCGATGCCGCAGGGAAAAAACTGATCACGACTTACAGTTACGACGCCAAGGGTCGCCAGATTAGTATTACTGATGTCAATCAAGTCGTCACCCAACTGATCTACGATCTCAAAGGACAGCTTAAGAAACAAATTGTTGACCAAAATGGTCTCAATCTCGTCACCCTGTTTGACTATGACAAGCGCGGCAAAATGCTCAGTGTCACTAGTCCTGGTGGTACTGTCACCAATTACGTCTATGATAAGTTAGGTCGGCGCACTGAGGAACACATAGACCCAAACGGTCTAAACCTCACTCGTAGTTACCACTATGATGACAACAATAATGTTATTAGCAGCACTGACGGCAATGGTAATGTCAGTCATTTTGCCTATGACGCTGATGACCGTCTCATTATCGCCATTGATGCCGAAGGTGGCGTGCAAGAGACTGGCTACGACCAACAAGGGCGCGTGATCAGGCAGGTACGTTATGCAACGTTAGCCAACGTTGATAATCTAAGCATTTTACCTGGTCGAGAGGATATGCAAAACGCGCTTCCTGTTGGCACTTCTTCTGACATCGTTAGCATACGCGTCTATGACAAAGATGGTCGCATGGTTAACGTCATCGATGGCAGCGGTGCCGTGACTGGTTACGTCTACGATAACAATGGTAATGTGGTAGATGAAATTCACTACGCCAACGCAATTGACCTTGCACAATGGGTGTCAGGCACAAGGCCATCAGTGGTCGTCGCCTCTGGCGATATGCATCAACGTACGGTATACGACAAGCTAAATCGCGCCATTTACACCCTTGACGCAGCAGGTGCACTGGTTGCGCAAAGTTTCGACGGTAATGGTAACGTTGTCACTCGTACTGCCTACGCAAAAGCAGTGACGGGCCCTCTTGCCGATAAAATACTCAACAATACAGTCGTTGCGGCAGATTTGGCGTTGATCGCAGATAGCTCGCGCGACCACAGCCAGCGTTTCGGATATGATGGCGCGAATCGCCAGATCGCAAGTATCAGCGGTAGTGGTGCTTTGACTCGCATCGAATATGACAACAACGGTAATATCACTAAACAAATCAGTTATTCCCAGAAGCTTACCGACTCATCCACGATTGCAAGAATATTGGGTAATGCGGCAACACCGGCTGACTTGCTCAGCATTGCCGATAGCACGAACGACAAGCGAATGCTTTCTGTTTACGATAATGCCAATCGCAAAACATGGCGTGCTGATGGCCTTGGCGACGTCGTCGGTTTTATCTACGATAACAATGGAAACCTACTTAAGTCAATTGCATACGCCAACCGAATAGCAGTTACCGCTTCTGCGGCTGATATTCCAACAGCGATTATTGGCAGTATAGATGACCGCTTCACTGCTTTGGTTTACGATAAAGCTAACCGTCAGATTTTGACGATCAATACGGCAGGGCAGGTTGTCAAAAATTATTATGACGCCAATAATAATCTGACACAAAGTACTCAGTACGCGAATGCATTGACGAATAATTTACCGTCCTTGTACAGCACGCATGATCTCAACAGTATTCCGGCTGAAAATCTTGAGCCATTGATTGGCGATAGAGTCACCCGATACGAATACGATCTCAGCAATCGCTTGGCCAATACTGTTGATGCAGAAGGTTTTACCACCGTAAAATCCTACGATGGAACAGGCAAGCTAATTATCTCCAATGCGGCCGCCTTACGCAATAATGAGGCTGAATACCTCAATCAAGACCACGACCGCGTAACGCAACATATTAGTGATAACGAGAAACGTGTCGAATATAGTATTGATAGCATGCGCTATCTGACCAAAACTGAATACGATACCTTAGGTAGGGTTGTACGCACGACCAAGTATGGCGCGCCATTAAGTGGTGATTTTAATCTCGGCGAGATCGAGCAATTCGTCACTTCCCCTGAAAACCAAATTGGTTCGTCCACTGCCCGACAAGAGAGTTTTAGCTACAATGCTGCTGGTGAGCTTGCTAGCACTACCGATGCCTTGGGTTATACCGAAAGTTATTCCTATAATGCGCTGGGGCAAAAGACGAGTTTCGTCAATAAAAAGGGCGATGTTTGGACCTATGATTACGATTCTGATGGCCGGTTAGTACGTGAGACTTCCCCGCAAGTGGATCTGTTCACGGTCAATGCAGATCCTTCTCAAATGGAAAATCTCACAGAAGTGAGCAATGACAGGTCCAGCATCATCACCAGCCTTGAGTATGATGTCCTTGGCAATCTTATTAGTCGTACCGAAGCACAAGGCCGACCTGAGCAACGCACTACCCGATATGAATACGATGCCCTTGGCCGTCAGATAAAAACAATTTATCCGGCCGTTGATGTCTATAACGCCACCGCAGATCGGGCTATACTCACTGCTAGCGATGCTAGTGGCCTGGCAAATAGAACGGAAACTCAAGGTGTTTTACTCAGTAGCGAAATTCTTTACAACAGCTTCGGCGATGCGGTCGCCAATCGCGATGTTGGAGGCAATTACACCTATAAGACTTACAATCGGCTCGGGCAAGTCACCTTTGATGTAGATGCATTGGGTGATGTCACTAGTTACGACAGAAATTCGTTTGGGGATGTCACTACACTTACCCGTTACGCTCACGTAAAGGTCGCTTCGATAGGCTTGCAACAGCAAACAAACGCCGCGGTGGTAAGTGCCATTGTCGTTGCCCCTAATCCCGCTGATAATCGAACATTGACGACGGTGTTCGATATGCTAGGCCGAGCGGTTTCAA
Source organism: Undibacterium sp. (assembly GCA_025359635.1). GTDB lineage: Bacteria > Pseudomonadota > Gammaproteobacteria > Burkholderiales > Burkholderiaceae_D > Undibacterium. The sequence continues at coordinate 3,216 of JANYFV010000311.1, forward strand.
CGACTGAATCAGCGGTGCTTGTGTACGACAACACCATACGCCGTGATAGCCATGGAAATATCTTGGCCCCTCAGGTTTTCATGGAAGGAAAGCAGACGCTCAGCAAATACAACGCATTTGGCAATCTGATACTGAAAAGTGTACGTTTAAATCAAAGTAAAAATAGCTGGGAGCGAACTGGTTACACCTATGATCAGCGCGGACAATTAAACTTTACCGTCAATCTTCGAGGTACATCAAGTGTTGCGTACGTTGAGGGCAGCTACACCGAAGATTTTCAAGATGTTTCCTTCAGCACTGAAAAATATGATGCGGTTGGAAATCATATTTTTCATGCGGAATATGCAGATGAAAAAGCGCTAACGAGGCGGCGCGACAGAAATAGTGATGGTGTTTTAGAAACTAACGATGAAAGTCCATTTTATTGGTATACCGATCTTGCAGATGCGGTGGCTGAAGTCGAAAATTCTCCATCGCAAAACGACCGTGTTACCACTTACGCTTTTGATCTCAATAATCGCAAGATAAGCGAGACCCAACTGAACGTCACGCATGTCGTAGTCGATGCGCATGACCAGGGCGGGACGGTTACCAGTGATGTGACCCAAGGTTTTGCCTATGATGCGCTGGGAAATCAAACGCAGGCAATCGATGCACTCGGCGGTATTACTTACAGCACTTTTGATGCGCTAGGGCGCGTTACCACCACCACGGCACCAGTTGATCAATCAAGCCACCAGGCATTGCTGACGCAATACGACCGCGATGCCTACGGCAACGTGGTCAGGAAAACGGAACGTGCGAAAGATTCAGTGATGAATCAGCGTATCACCTTAAATAAATACAATAGTCATGGACAGTCGATACAAACCACCGACGCAATGTCACACAGTAGTTTTTCTTCGTATGACGAGTTTGGACATCTCGCCAAACAATGGGCTCAAGTCACTGATGCTGATGGTTTGCACGGCAAAACTGCCTATGGCGTGATGCAATACGATGCCCTAGGGCGTTTGGCAAAAACGACCCAGCCAGGTTCGGTCGAGCAGGTCAATAGTTTGGTTGATACCCAATTTAACTTTAATGCCTTTGGTGAATTGAGCAACCAAACGGTTAACGGCAGCGAGATTTTTCACAACGACTATGATAATGCCGGAAACGTCTGGCGCAGCAATGCAGGCGACGGTGTCGAAAAAGTCTTCCTGCACGATGAGCAAGGGCGAGTAACCGCACAACTGACATCGGCTACAAGTGGCGCGATCGCGGCGCCGCTGGTAGGCATTAATTCTTTGCTCGATCTTTTATCGCAATCGAGCATTATTCGCAGCGAAACCCGTTACGATCTGATGGGCAATGCAATCGAACATGTTTTACCAACGCAACAGACAGCGCCAGCG
>JANYFV010000330.1 GCA_025359635.1 Undibacterium sp.
GCTGCCGAATTTTCCGCCATTGGTAAGGACGACTACCTGACCCAAGCCAACGCATCGAATCGCCTGATCCTGCAGATTGAAGGCCAGCGCGCCATTCCCAACCTGCCTGCCATTGTCGATGTGCTGCCAGAAGGGACCTGCATTTTCATCGGCCCTTATGACCTTTCGCAGTCGCTTGGCAAGCCAGGCCAGATCTGGGACCCGGAAGTGGTGGCCGCGATGGAAGGCATCATCGCCCTGTGCCAGGCCAAGGGCGTTGGCGTGGGAACCTTTACCGACACCTTGGACGGCATCGCCTTCTGGAAGGACAAGGGTCTGGCCTTCCTGGAATACGCCTCTGACCTGAACCTGTTGATCGGCGCAGCGCGTTCGATCAAGACAGCGGCCAGCGCCGCATGACGATTTAAATAGAACCAGCTCCCGGCGAGAAGTTATGAAATCAAAAATACTGATGATGGGTGCAGGAGCGATCGGCAGGGGTTACCTGCCTTGGACTCTGGACGCCGCACACCACGAATTTGTCTTTATCGACAGTAACCAGACAATTGTGGATCGCCTCAATGCGCGCGGGGGTTATACGACCTATCGCGTCAACGGCGATGACTACGAAGAAATGTGGGTGACGGTCAGTGCGGCGTACACGCCTGCCACCTTCGTGCTCGACCAGCACCGCGACGCGGTGGCCTGCTTCTTCTCGGTAGGCCCGCGCAATGTGATCAAGGCGGCGCAGATGCTGGTCGGTTCCAGCATCCCGCTGGTGATGTGCGAAAACGAGCCCGATACGGTGGACGAGGTCAAGCGCGTGGTTGGCCACGACGCCGTCTATTTCGCCGTGCCCGACGTGATCACTTCCAATACGGCGCCGGCCCACCTGCTGGCTAACGATCCGTTGGCCATCACGTCGGAGAGCGGCGTACAGTTCATCGAAGCTGGTCCGCAAGGCCTGCATGGCGAAATGATCATGCTGCCGCGCGCCGAGCTGCTACGCATGCAGTGGACCCCCAAGCTCTACCTGCACAATACGCCGCATTGCATCACGGCCTACCTCGGCGCGTTGATGGGTAAAACCTTTGTGCACGAGGCGATGGCCCACCCCAAAGCCGCCCAACTGGTGGAAGGGGCGATGAATGAAATGCTGCAGACCTTGAAACTGCAGTGGGATATTCCGCATGAATTCCTGGAGTGGTACGCGCAAAAGGAACTGGCGCGCTTCCGCTGCGAGCTGCTGTTCGATCCGGTGGCACGCGTGGCGCGCGAACCCTTGCGCAAGCTCGAACTGCATGGCCGCCTGATCGGTGCGGCCCAGATGTGCCTGACACTGGGCGTACTGCCCCAGTTCCTGCTCAAGGGGATCGTGGGCGCCCTGCTGTTCGAAGATACGCACGACCCGGACCACCATATCCGCCTGATGCACGAATCGATGAACACCCCTGACTTTAACCGCTACGTGCTTGGACTGCGTCCCGGCGAACCGCTCGACCTGATGCTGCGCGACCAGATGGGCGCGATCACGGCCGAACTACGCGAACTTGCAAAGGACATGACGTGACTACCCCCGATTACGAAACCCTGGTCAAGGCTTGCCTCGGCGCCGTGCTGGCCGGCGCCCGCCTGGCCGACCATGCTGCGAGCGCGCTGGTGGTCCAGCAAAAAGGCAACCTGCGAGACATCGTCACCCAAACCGACCTCGATATCAGCGCGCTGCTCGAACAGCGCCTGGGCGCTACCGGCCTGCCGGTGGTATCCGAAGAAAACGCGTCCGCCGGCGACAGCGCGCCGCCCGAATTCTGGGTGGTCGATCCGATCGACGGCACCGTCAACTTCTCGCACGGCCTGGCCCAGTTTGCCGTTTCGGCCGGTCTGGTCGAGCAGGGCGAGTGCCGCCTCGGGGTAGTGTGCGCACCGCGCCTGGACGAGCTGTACTTTACCTTGAACACCGAACGCGCCCTGCTAAATGGCCGCCAGTTCACTCACGTCCACCGCGGGCTCGATGAAGCGCTGGTCGCTGCAAGCTTCAGCGCCAAGGCGCCGCGCGCCGCCTACGACATGTTTCAGCAAGCCAATGAAAGCATGCGTGGCTGTCTGCGTACCGGCAGCGCCGCCCTCAATGTGTGCTGGGCGGCTGCGGGCAAATTGCAAGCGGCCTATGGCTTTGAGGCCAAGCTGTGGGATGTCGCTGGCGCGCTGGCCATCGCCAGCGCCGCCGGCTGTGAAGTGGTGCTGCGCCACCCATCAGGCGCCATGACGCTCGATTACATCGTCGGTTCGCGCGACGTGGTGCGCCACCTGCTGCAGATTGCCACCAATAACGGATTGTGGAAACAGACATGAACAACGCTAACAAACAATTCCAGGACGTTCCGGTCCTTATCCTGTGCGGTGGTAAGGGCATCGTGGTCGACGAACAGCAGTTCGAGCGCATCAACAAGGGCTTGATCGTGGTGCAGGGCCAGCCCATGTTCATCTGGGTGATGCAGCACTACGCTCACTTTGGCGCGCAGCAGTTTGTGCTGGCCACCGGGTTCCAAAGCGAGCGTTTTCGCCAGGTCATGGCGCAGCTGTCGGGTGCGCAGGAAGACGGCGCCGATGGCTACCGCTTGCCGCTGGCAGGGCATAGCTGCCACGTGCGGCTGGTTGACACCGGATTCGATGCCACGACGGCAGGGCGCATGCTGGCCTGCAAAGCATGGCTCGAGCAGGCGCCCTGCTTTGCCATGAGCTACTCTGACACGCTGAGCGATCTGGACTTGGGCGCCGAGCTGCGCTTCCATCGCCAGCAGGGCTTGGCGGCCACGCTGACCGCCGCCAAATACCCCCTGCGCTTCCGCATCCTTGGCATGCGCCAGGGCGAACGGCTGGTGCGCGCATTTGCACCCCGCCCTGTGATCGAGACTGTCGCTATCAATGGCGGCTACTACCTGTTCGGCAGTGCGATCTGGACCGACTACGGCCTCGACGCTGGCATGGCGCTTGAGGAGAAACCGCTCGAACGGCTTGCAGCTGCTGGTCAACTGGCAGCCTACGACCACCAAGGCAGCTGGCAGCACTGCGACGCCGAGCGCGACCTGGCAGAACTGGGCCGCGTGGCCGGCCTGCTGGCCAAGCTGTAATGGAAACCAATGTCGTCATCCGTGGCGACCTGGATCGGGTCGCCGCAGCTACACTGCCGTGGCAGGACTTGCGCGGCAAGCAGGTGATGGTAACCGGCGGCGGTGGCTTTCTGGCCGCCTACCTGATCAAGTCGCTGCTCACGGCCAACCGCCTGCACCAGCTTGGGCTGCAGATAATTTGCGTGGCTCGCAGCATGCACAGCGTGCAGCTGCGCCTGTCCCCGTTCCTGGCCGATCCGGCGCTGTCGGTGGTGCAGCACGATATCGCCAAGGTGCCGCCGCCGGGTTTTCCGCGCGCCGATATGATCATCCACAGCGCCAGCCAGGCCAGCCCAAAATATTATGGCATCGACCCGGTCGGCACCCTGCTGGCCAATTCGACCGGCACCATGTACTTGCTCGATCACGCGGTGGCCAGCCAGTCGCAGCGTTTCCTGTTTTTTAGCAGCGGCGAAGTGTACGGCGTGCCGCACGACCCATCGCGCGCCGTGACGGAAACCGATTACGGCTATCTCGATCCTATGCAGGTTCGCTCATGCTACGGCGAGAGCAAGCGCATCGGTGAAACCATGTGCGCCTCGTGGGCGCAGCAGTATGGCTTGCATGCGTCGGTGGTGCGGCCGTTCCATACCTATGGCCCGGCGATGGCGCTCGACGATGGCCGCGTGTTCGCAGATTTCGTGGCCGACGTAGTGGCCAGACGCGATATCATACTCAAAAGCGACGGGCTGGCGATCCGCCCGTTTTGCTACCTGGAAGACGCCACGATTGGGTTTTTGACGGTGTTGCTGAAGGGCGCCAAGAGCGAAGCCTACAACGTGGGCAACCCGGATGCCGAAATTTCGATCCGCGACCTGGCCAGTGTACTGGCCGGCCTGTTCCCGGAGCGTGGCGTGCGGACCCGGTTTGAGATCCCGGCCAGCAGCAATGCCTACCTGAAAAGCCCGATCGTGCGCTCCTGCCCCTCGATCGACAAGGTGATGGCCCTCGGCTGGCGCCCCGCCATCGGCGTGGCCGCAGGCTTCAAGCGCACTATCGAATCGTTCTTTTAAGTTGCCGCTATAAACGGAGTGGCTCAAACGCAAGAGCTGCATACTGATCAACTAGATGATCAACTAGAGCAGCAATTTGCGTGCGCAGGGTTTGTTTTTTTCGCTTAGCGTCATAGAAACCCGATTGTTTCAAGTGCCATGAGCAGCTAATACTAGTGTTTGATAGTTCCGTATCTGCTCCTGTGTCAGCGCGCGAAGATTTGTTCCCTTTTGTTTTTTTCTGGCCCATTCAACGATGAGATTTAAGGTTTGATCTAGGCGCAGGACAGGCCGCCAGTTGAGATGTTTCTCGGCTTTAGAGATGTCCAGCTTGAGATATGTTGCCTCATGCGGATGAACGTTGCGATCAATTTGCCAGCTTGCGCCATCGCTCCATTTTTGAGCTAGTTGCTGGACTATCCATTCCACAGGTTGAACATCTTCGCTATACGGGCCGAAATTCCACCCACCTGCAAAAATACTGCCTTCTACATATAATCGTTCAGCCAGCACCAAATATCCGCGTAAGGGTTCCAGTACATGTTGCCAAGGGCGTATTGAATCCGGGTTGCGTATCTGAACAGCTTGCTGGTTTTCGAATGCGGCAATAATATCCGGAACTAAACGATTATGTGCCCAGTCGCCGCCACCAATTACATTGCCAGCACGCGCAGAGGCGAGCGCAACTTGATGCTGATCATATTTTCTGGCGTGGAAAAATGAATTTTGGTAGGCTTTGGTGATCAGTTCGGCGCAGCCTTTGCTGCTGCTATAGGGATCAAAGCCGCCCATTGCTTCATCTTCACGATAACCCCACAGCCATTCTTTATTCTCATAGCATTTATCGCTGGTAACATTCACCACAGCACGTACAGATTTTATTTGACGTACTGCGTCTAATACAGTAACGGTACCCATTACATTGGTTGAGTATGTTTCAACCGGATCCACATAAGATAAACGTACTAAGGATTGCGCTGCCATGTGTATTACTATCTCGGGTGCTGCGTCACGCATGGCGGATAACAGCGAGACGCTATCTCGAATATCACCAATAATCGATGTCATACCCTGTTCTACGTGAGCGAGCTCAAACAGGCTAGGAACGGTTGGTGGCAACAAAGAAAAACCGGTTAGTTCTGCACCGAGTTGTTGTAGCCATAAGCTCAGCCAACTTCCTTTGAAGCCCGTGTGCCCGGTTAAAAATACCCGTTTGCCTTGCCAGAAGGAGGGGGTCACGACCATACCTTCCAAGGCGCTTTACCTGATTGCCACAAGTCTTCGAGGTAGTTTTTGTCGCGTAGCGTATCCATAGGATGCCAGAAACCGGTATGTAAGAATGCAGAAAGTTGCTCGTCATTCGCGAGCTTTTCTAAGGGCTCTTTTTCCCAAATTGTGTTGTCATCATCAATTAAATTGATTACTTTTGGTGACAATACAAAAAAACCAGCGTTGATCCAAGCGCCATCGCCATGTGGTTTTTCTTCAAAGTGGGTGACGCGATCGCCGTCTAAATTAAGTACGCCAAAACGACCTGGTGGTTGCATACCGGTCAGCGACGCTAGTCTGCCATGGCTTTTATGGAAATCAATTAATTCGGAAATATTGATGTCGCCAACGCCATCACCGTAGGTAAAACAAAAATCTTCATCATCCAGATACTTAGACACGCGCTTCAAACGCCCGCCAGTCATCGAGCTGTCTCCGGTATCAACAAGAGTGACACGCCAGGATTCTGCATTATTTTGGTGTACTTTCATTTCATTATTTTGCAAATCAAATGTGACATCTGACCCATGCAAAAAATAATTGGCAAAATATTCTTTGATCATATAACCCTTGTAGCCGCAACAAATAATGAAGTCATTAATGCCATGCTGGGAGTAGCCTTTCATGATATGCCAAAGGATAGGTTTACCACCGATTTCGATCATCGGCTTGGGCTTGATGATAGTTTCTTCGCTAAGTCTCGTTCCTAGTCCGCCAGCCAGAATAACTGCTTTCATTTTTTCATTCCCTTACATACCAATTGTTATTCTTTATCGGAGTAATTTTAACAGACTACACTGAGCATCAAATTCTTGTGTCGTCAAGATTTTTCATAGCCATATCGGTGTATTAAGAGGATAAACTGAGTGTGTAAACAGTTAATTAATTTGAGGAATGCCGTGTTTCCAAAGTAACGAAATTTTATGAGGAAATTTTTGGAAAACATCAAAAAAACCTTTTACGCTAATTTTTCGCTTGCCTTGTATGTTCTCGCGCGTCTTGCGCAAACGAGTAGCGCATTGCCACTGTGACACCACACAACTCCAATAAACGTCGGTGAAAATCACCCATCGGAGCTTGATACAAGCTATCGCAGCACCTTCTAGCAATAGCAAAACTAGATGAAGCGGAAGCAGTAACTGCAGGGCTGGTGTAGGGTAAGTCAAAATCATGGTAAACGTTTTGTTTCGTTCTGAGACAATGCGTCTAGATAATTTTGAACTCAAACGATTATTAATGACTTTACCCCCGCCCAAACTTTTGCCTACCCAATGTCGGAAACCAGATGTAGGTAATGCAAGAACCTGATATCCATAAAGCCTTGCTAAGAGGCAGAGATACATATCTTCCGCCAATGAGCCAAACCATTCTGGGAATCCTCCTATTTCATCCCATAAGGGGCGGGGCAACCAAAGGCAGGCGCCGATGATCATTCCAACTTCTTCACGATCTTTATTAATATTAGGAATTGGATTCAAAAATAGATCAAAAGTACTGCCAATATCAATTAATCGGTTGTTTGCCGCGTCAAATTGAGGGATGCCAAGTATGGCTGGTTGACCGAGTTTTTGTGCTTTTTCATAAAAGGTTTTAATGGCATCTGGAAAGAGCTCAGCATCGTTATTCAAAAGCAAAATGTATTGGCCATGGGAAGCTTCGACCATACGGTTATTTGAGACGCAAAAGCCCACATTAGTTTCGCTGATGATCAGCACTACACTTGGATAGTGTTTTTTAATATAGGCAACTGACTCGTCTGTTGATGCATCGTCATGCACGATAATTTCTATGCACTCTTCAAAATCTTGTTTGAGAACGGATTGTATACATGCATCAATTAAATTTATTCCATTGTAGTTAGCGATACAAATGGAACAAGTCGCGGCCTTCTTATGTTCTGTCATGGTTTGACGCCAGAATTGTTGATCTGATGATTGCTCTGAGTTTGTGTCCAAATGATGTCCAATTAAACTTTTTAGCGAAGTTTTGACAATCGTCGTTATTTATCGTAATTTCTCCGCGCAAATGTCGCACAACAGAACCTGTGAATTGTGGATAATTTCCTGGTTCTATTAAATATCCTGAAACACCTTCAGAAACAGCATCGGGTACGCCACCAGTGGCAAATGCGATTGTCGGCAGACCGTGTGCAGCAGCTTCTACTGCAACCATGCCAAAGCCCTCTACATCGCCTGGCAGGTCCAAAACCGGGAATAGTAATAACTGACTGGTTTGATAAGCTTGGGACAGAAGGACGTCGTCAATCCTGCCCAATAGTTTTACGTGGTTAGCGAGATCCATCAGTTGAATTGTTGCAGTTAATTTCTTAATGATACCTAGTTTAGATCCTAAGGATTCATTGGCTTCGCCACCTACAATGAGAACCAAAATGTCAGGAAATTGTCGTATTAATTCAGGCATGCAATTTACAATAAATTCATATAGCCCTTTGCGTTCTGTCAGTCTACCAACCGAAAGTAATATTGGACGATTACCTGCGTCAGTTTTTTGTCGAAATGCGTTTGTGTTCAAATTCTCAGAAATTTTGACGTTGACACCTGGATGCAGGATGGTGATTTTTTTTTGTTCAATGCCGTGCATAAATGCAAGTTGCGCTGTATTTTTACTATTGGCGATCAAGGTATGGCTAGCCCTAATGGCTGGCAAGAAAATTGCCCGATATAAAAGGTGTGTCGTCACTATATCTAAACCATGCAAGTATGTGATTAAGGGCACTCTCAATCGTCGTGCGATCAAAAGGCCTGCGGGTGCTGTTACACCACTGCCACAGATGATTAGGTCGGGCCGGAATGTGCGGCCAAGGTGCCAAGCAGCGCGCATACTCCCAAGAACGAAGGCGCTTTTTGGCGAGTTAGGGAAAGTACGACTGGTCGTTACGGCGTTAGTCCCTAGGTACGGAACGCAGCCTTCAGGTCCCGCCACCGCAACATTGAATTCTTTGGCTAATTCCAGATAAATATGATGGTTTAACCTTTCCATGCCGCCTACTAACGGTGGCAGATTACGTGTGATTAATAGTATACGTTGATGGTCAGCGGAGGACATAGAGCTTATTGGTCATCGCTATCTTTGTAATTCAGCGCAGTGATTTGCTCGGAAACTAAGCCGATTAAAAATACAAAAATAGATGCTAAAAACATCAGTGCACTCATGTTGGTAAAGCGATGAAAAGATAAAAAAGTGTACAGGTAGTAGCCTGCGCCTGTCATGAAAAAGGAAAGGCTAATCGGTAAAAATAATTTGAGAGGTGAGTACAAGGTGCCGATTTTAAATATGATTAAAACAAACCGGAAACCGTCTTGCAACAACCGTATATGGCTTTTTCCTATGCGTTTCGGGGCTTGAATCGGCACGTAGGCGACACCATAACCGCTACGAAAAAAGCTCATCGTACTCGTAGTTGGATAAGAAAAGCCGTTAGGCAATAAATATAAAATTTTACAAAATTTCTTTGCTCTAACTGCACGGAAACCAGAAGTCAAATCCGCTACATTCTGACCAACCATCCAGCTCGCCAGTTTATTATAAAAACCGTTAGCTGTTGCACGAAATATCCCGGCTTGTGAGCTTCTGTCACGTGCGCCGACCACCATGTCATAGCCGCTATCCAATTTTGCAAGCAAGCGAGGAATATCTTCTGGCTTATGCTGACCGTCGGCATCCATAAACACAATGATTTCGCCCTTGGCAGCTCTAGCTCCCGATTTAATTGCCGCGCCATTGCCCATGCTGTAGGGGTGGGAAATCACACTTACCTGACGTTCATCGCAAATGAGGATTGTGTCGTCAGAGGAACCATCGTTGATCACGATAATTTCAGCGTCTGGCATAGTTTGTCTTATTTCCGGCAATAATTGAATCAGCGCAGCGGATTCATTTTTTGCAGGCAAGATGATGGAAATTTTGTTCATAGAATCATTTTTCTTATCCAGTTTATTTGCTGTTTTCTTGAGCGAAAATTTCTTGTTCTTGATCGGAAATTGCCTTGGTAAAGCTACCTTTGGCATCCATTTTTTTTAGTGCCCGCAGTTCTGTTCTGGCTTCTTCATGGTGCTGTATTGCGGTTAAAAATTGGACAAATGTTAATCTGTATTGAAGCTCTTGAGGTGCTAAGGCGATTTTTTGCTTCATCGTTGTAATGGCACTGGTATAGTCAACTGCGATATTCACCAGGTAATAAATTTTGGCGTCGAGTATAGAAGAAAGTTTGCCTTCATTTAAGGTGGGGTTGCGTAACGCCGCCTGTAATAATGTTTCAATATCATGCATATTCAGAGCGCATATTTTTTTATATTGGCACTCCAGAAGTTCATTCAATTTATCCCCTATACTTGCCGCTGCCGGAGCATGCTCTATACGATCTATTAAGCTTGAAATCCATGCAGCTTCGACCTCTTTTCCTCGCATTGAGCTGGAAATGATCAGGCCATAAAGACCGTTTAGATATGTGGTATCTAGACTGTTTGCCTTTTCAAAATAATATCGGGCTGACTGGTAATTCTTTTCATTTGCTTCCGGATCGTCTGTTTTGAAATGCATAAAAAACACGGCTATTTCATCATTGTTTCTGGCTGAATTCGGGTGATGTGCGACTTCGCTCAATGCAAAATTATAAGGATTCGCCCAGTTTTCGGCTCTGACAAATGTGCTAAAGGCAAACAAGACCAGCATTAACCCTGCAACGACTTGTCGCAAGCGTATGGTTTTTACGTGCTGTATTGGTTGTAGCAGATAATAAATGACGATCACGATTAAACCATACATCGGTAGATAGTTGCGGTGTTCGTGGGCGATTTCAAAAGGAAATATCGTCGATTCAAAAACATGCCCTGCAAAGAAAAAAAGAATGCCAAAACTGATCAGTGGTGTTTTTTTTCTTAGCACCACCGCGAGTATCAATAAGCCCAAGATGCCAAGTAAGCAAAACAGGGTCGTCATGGGGGCAAGCAAACTGTGTGAAATCGGGATGTCATCATGAAACAAGCCCATTTGCGAAATGCGAGGTAAAATAATTTGACCTATATAGAAAAAAAGCACCCGTGCTTCAGTCATTACCCGCTCTACCAGAGTGAAGTCGCGGCCTATATACCCTGCTAATAGCCAGGTCGGATTGCTAGCAATATACGCAATGGCAGCGATAACCGGAAGTGCAGCAAATACTACAAAAAAACCAATTAAAAACCGACGCGCCAGGGTATTCGGGGTTTGAAATTGAAATAACGTCACTTCGATCACCAGCATAAAGAACGGTAGCAATATGCCGTTTTCTTTACTCAATGCGGCCAGGGGCGTAAACACTGCCACGCTAGCTAGTATGCACAGTGCGCCAGAAACTGTTTTATCGAGTCGCTCACGGCCGTAAATGTATAGCACCAATCCGTAGATGCAAAATAGCGCAGACAGACTGGTCATGCGCTGCACCGTATATAAAACGCTGGTTAGATTAAACGGATGAAGCAACCAGAAAGAGGTTATCACCAGGCTTAGCCAGCGTAACTGTGTTTCGGATAAATTGGGTTGGTGGCGCTTTCTGTAAGTGCCTAGTAGTTGCAAAGTGAGAGCAAAAATGCCCAAGCCACTAAGCATATGGATCGCCAGATTTGTGATCTTAAAATAAAAAGGATGAAAACCCGTGAAATAATAATTGAGTGCAAAACTAAGCATACTGACAGGGCGGCGCAGCGGGCCGCTGACGCTGGACAAGGCGGCCGTTTTTAAACTATCTACACTTAAATTCTCAATTTGAATTGCGTGATTTTTGGTGATGTTGGGAGCATCGTCAAAAATATAAGGACCCGACAAGCCCGGTTGATAAACCAGAAAGACAGCAACTAAGCTCAGCATGAGCAAGATGTAAGGAGTAACTGATCGCTGAAAAATATTCACGTAAATCTCTCTGAAGGATAGAATGCTGAGTGTACTTTTGTTTAGCCGCATCAATTAACAATTTTCCAGATGAAAAAAAGGGCCAGTAGGCCCCTTCTTTTTTACGCGAGAACTAAGCGATTAAGATTTTGGCAGATATTTTGCTGCAACACCAGAACCAGAAATTGCCCAAGTTAAACCTGCCCCAGTAGTGCATGTGCCATTGTAAGTAACAGTTCCACCCTTAATTGTTGCTGGAGTGTCCGTTTGATTGTAACTGATTACAACTGAAGGTGCTGCGCCTCGAGTAGCCGTCACCGAAGTCGTGTATTTACCAGCTATAGACGTGTTTTTGGCTAATCCAAGACTAGAATTGTCGCCAGCTGTAGTGATTGAACCGTCGCTACAAGCAACACCCATAGCCGTTAACGCTGGACTTGCCAAACTTGGACCTTCAGCAATTTTCGCCTTGATTGTGTAATCTTGGTAAGCAGGAATCGCAACTGCTGCCAAAATACCGATAATTGCCACAACGATCATCAATTCGATCAGTGTGAAACCCTTTTGTGCTGCTGACTGCATACGTTGCTTCGTGTTCATGGTGAACTCCTGGTAGTTGATTAAGTAAAACTTTGTTAGATCCCGCACTTTTCATGTAAGCAAAGTACGTGCCAACTGTTTGATTCCTGATTTTGATACTCGAATGATCAATATATTTGTCTTGCGAAGTAGATTGTAGTGCAACTTCATGACAATAGTGAGGAATATAGTTGTATTTCATTTACGAAATAATAAATTATTCCGTTTTTGATCTGCGAAAATTGGCTGCCAGTGACAAATTTTGTCACCAAGCAGAAATTTTTTATCGAAATCTAACAATTTTTTGAATAGATTTGGAAAATATAATTTTGTCTTCAAGTTAATTTTGAATTGACATGAAAAAAAGCTGTATCAGACAAGGCAGCTCTTTGTTGCTATGATCCCTATCCTTCAATTGAATTATTGCTCACTCAATGCTCTTCGAAAAACAATTCAATCTTGCCCTGATGGTTTTTGGACTGCTACTTTTCAGCGCTTACATCCATCCCTTCCACATCCATCCATACAGAACGTATTACCACGACGCTTTAGTGGTATTTGGCAGCTTAGCTGCCTTTGGTGCGTTTGCGCTGGCAGTCAGGCCACAGTTGCATTTGCCTTTAATAATCTGGCTACCCATCTCGATTATTTTGTTGCTGATGATGCAGATGGGTGTAGGTATGGTGCAAGTGGAAAATATCGCTTTCCCTGTCATGTATTTATTACTCACTGCTCTGGCAATTGTGGTCGGAGCGAGTTGGGCTGGTTTGCCTGTTGGTGCTGAAAAAATTTGCCTGATGTTGTCGATAGCACATTTGGCAGCCGCTTTATTGTCGGTGCTGATGCAGTGTGTACAGATGGCTGGTGTTGATATGGCGCCTTTTATTATGACGATTGCACGACAGGCGTCTTTGCGTCCTTTTGCCAATGTCGCACAGCCCAATCAATTGGCCTTGTTATTGTGTTTTGGCTTAGCTTCTGTTTGGTGGTTGTATCAAGCGCAGCGATTAGGGCGCACTACCGCTCTGTTTTTTATAATGGCTTTGTTGTGTGGGATGAGTCTGACGCAATCGCGTATCGCCTGGATCATTTTGCCCTTATTTGCCTTGTATTGCTGGCCGCATCGAGAGGGACAGCGTCGGATTAACAAACTTGTATTAGTACTTTTGTTGCTAGCGTATATCGCTTTAGTGTTGGGTGTACCAATGTTGGCTAACTGGGCTGGATTTGCCAGCGGCTCTGTGGTGGAACGTATCGGTGGACGCTCTGAGCGGTTGGTGTTGTTGCAGCAGGCATGGGCGATGGCTAGTCAACATCCTTGGCTGGGAGTAGGGTGGTTTGGCTTTGGCGCAGAGCAGGTAAGAATAGCGGCCGTTTTTTCTGCTTCTACTTATGCTGAACATGCGCATAATTTAATATTGAATTTTGCTGCAGAATTAGGTTGGCCGGCAACGTTTCTCATTAGCGTAGTCGTGGTTTGGTGGGGTTGGAAGACTTGTTTAAAACCTTCGGCAAATAACAATCGCTCGATCGGGTTGGCAAGTTTATGCTTTATCGCGGTGGGCGTGCATAGCGTGGTGGAGTTTCCTATGTGGTACGCGTATGTACTACTGCCAATAGCATTGATGATGGGAATGGTGCATCAGCTACGTTGGCCGTCTCGCGGCGTAGCGGTGCCACGGATCGGGTTATTGCTGAGTTTTACATTGGGATGTTTGTTGCTGATATTGGTGACGATTGACTATCAGCGTGTGGTCTCAGGTTTTAAAGTATTACACGCTCAACAGGCTGGTAAAGCGGTCGAAAAAGAACTCTTGGCAAAGCCATCAGTGACGTTTTTTTCTGATTATTATGCTTACTTTACATTATCAAGACTTTTGCCAGAAGAAGGTATGTCCGCTCAGGAGATCGCATTTGTAGAGAACATGAGTCTGCGTTTTGGTTACGTGCACGTGCTCAATAAATTGGCGGAAGTGTATACCTTAAACGGCCAGCCTCAAAAGGCACAGCGGATGATGCTGACACTGCAAAGATTGCATCCATTTGCCTATCCAGAATATTATGATTTTTGGAAAAAAAAGTCGGAAGTCGACGCAAGGTATCGCGCGGTGTTCGTTGCAATGCCTAAACGGGATGTGGATTGATTTTTTTACTTTATCAAATTCCAGCTTCAATTTTCTTAACCGGATCAATCCGCCGCCGCCTAATTTTTGTTGACTCGGCTGCTTCGATAATTAGCACCTGTCCATCTGGCAGAGCAACCGCTAGCTTCTCTCGGCCATCGTGCATGACTTGATAGATGGTGCTGGCACCTATCGCGGCAGACTTTTCCAGGGTAGCTTTCCTTAATAGCGTGGCGAGTTCGGCGCCAGATTCTGTGCGCCATTGAAATTTTGTCATACTGTTTACCAAGTTCTAGGCATTGTTATTTGTTTTTGAAAACGTTCTTTGAAGCTTTCAGCGTCCATCGGACGTCCAAAGTAATAACCTTGTACTTGCGTACATCCCATTGCTACCAGCATATCAATTTGTTCTTTTTTTTCTACGCCTTCTGCCACCACACGCAAACCAAGACTGATCGCCATGGCGACAATGGCGCTGGCTATCGCCGCGTCATCAGGATTTTCGTGGATGTCGTTGATGAAAGATTTATCGATTTTTAGTTCATCAATCGGGAAGCGCCGGAGGTAAGACAAGCTGGAGTAACCAGTACCAAAATCATCTAACGAAATAGAGACGCCAAGATTTTTTAACTCACGTAGAGTGATGAGGGTACTACCTACATCTTGCATCACCATGCTCTCGGTTAGTTCTAAAATAAAATCGCTGGGTTTTGCTCCGGTGTTGGAAAAAATAGCGGCAATACGTTCCGGCAGATCTTCCTGGCGGAACTGCCTTGCTGACATGTTGATGGCAATTCTGAGTGGCGGAAGGCCTTCAGTTTGCCAAGTGATTTGTTGTTTGCAGGCTTCGGCGAATACCCATTCACCCAGCTGCAAAATGAGACCGGTTTCTTCAGCTAATGGAATAAATTCTATCGGGTGAATCAGACCAATTTGTGGGTGACGCCATCGCACCAGTGCTTCCGCTCCAATGATTTCGCTGGTTCTGACATCTATTTTGGGTTGATAGTGCAAAGTGAATTCATTGCGTTCCAGACCACGTCTTAGTGCGCCTTCCATATTCAGGCGGCTGATCGCAGTCACGCCCATTTCCGGGATGAACTGCCGCACACTGTTGCGGCCATGTTCTTTCACTCTGTACATGGCGATGTCGGCATAACGCAATAAAGTCTCGCCGTTATCACCATCACGTGGATAGAGCGAAATGCCGATGCTGGCGGTGATGAACATGTCGTGGCCTTCTACTTCAATTGGTCTCGATAAGGCAGTTGCTACTTTTTCGGCGATGACATCGACGTCATCGGTTTCCGGTAAGTCTGTGAGAATAAGCACAAATTCATCGCCACCGAGTCGTGCAACGGTGTCGGTTTCTCTGACGCAGCGATTCAATCGATTGGCAACTTCTTTGAGGACGATGTCACCGGCTCCATGGCCAGAGCCATCATTGATGAGTTTGAAGTGATCGAGATCGAGTAGCATCACGCCGACCGACAAATCATTGCGTTTGGCCCAAGCGATTGCATGATTTATTCTATCGTTGAGTAAGTTGCGGTTGGCTAACCCGGTCAAACTGTCGTGCGTCGCCTGATATTCAAGTTCTTTTTGATAGTTGACGCGTTCACTTACATCATTAATCACGCTGACAAAATGGGTTGTTGCACCGCCGCTAGCGTCTTTGACGGGCGAGATAAATAACTCATTCCAGAATTGCGTGCCATCTTTGCGATAATTACGTAACAGCGCTTGCCCTTCGCGCTTTTCGCGTAGTGCCGCGCGAATCTCTTCAAGATCAGGTTGTGCCAGATCATCTCTTACCAGAAAACGACCTTCACGTCCGATGACTTCTTCGGCGCTATAGCCTGTTATCCGTAAAAATGCAGGATTGACGTAGACAATAGAATGGTCATTTTCATCACTGCGGGTGATCATGATGCCATTGCTGGAAGAAACCAATGCCTGCTCGCGCAACAGTAGAGCTTGTTCGACCTCTTGTAGTTGAAGTCTCTTATCGCTGAGGTCTTTTTTAACCGCGATGAGATGAGTCATGACGCCAACTTCATTGTACAAAGGCGAGACGATTTGCCGCTCCCAACACAGGCTTCCATTTTTACGTTGGCTGAGAATTTCACTTTCGTGATGTTCTCCCATTTTTAGCAGCGTAAATTGTTTCCTGCGCGTGTCGTCGACTGTATCGCTTGAATTCCATAATACTGGCGTGCTGGCGACTTCGCTTTGGCTGTAACCAGACATAGTGGTAAAGCTGGCATTGCAATATTCTAGTTCGCCAAATATATTGGTAATGACTATGGCAAACGGGCTTTGCGCAACTGCCAGTGCAAAAATATCGAGACTCTCTTGCAGGCTAGGATGAGTTTGGTGTAAGGGTAATGCATCAATGGCATCACCGAGTTCACTACTTAAGCGGCTTAATAAGGTGTGGGCATCACTTCCCTCTGTCAGTGGAAAATCTGCACTGACGCGCAAAAATCCCAAGTAGGACGTCGATTTTTTAATTGGTAATTCCAAAGTTTCTACCGAACGCGTAGTCAGTTGAATTAACGTAGTGGATTCAGTACGCGCGTTGCCAGCCTGATCACCTTGTTTAATGTCCAGCTCAGCGCTCAGATAACCGGCACGGATCACTAGCACCTGACAAAAACCTTCAAGCATCTCTGCTAAATTTGATGAGTACCAGAGACAATTCGATAATGCTCCGAGCATCATAAACCACTCATCTAGTCGACGAGATTCGTCATCCAAGGTAATTGCATCTTCTGGTTTTATCATTTTTGTCTCTAAAAATCTTTTTTTTTATAGTGTGCCAAAATGTGTTTTTTAATCGATCGGACTGATCCAGTCACCAGATTTTCCACCATGTTTTTCGAGTACGCGTATGTCCGTCATCAGCATGCCACGGTCCACTGCTTTACACATATCGTAAATGGTTAACAACCCAACTTGAACTGCTGTTAATGCTTCCATTTCAACCCCGGTCTTTCCGACGGTTTCTACTTGCGCGGTACAACTAACTTTGGAGAGAATAACGTCAACGCTAAAATCGACAGTGACGCGTGTCAGTGCCAGTGGGTGACATAAAGGAATCAGGTCGCTGGTGCGTTTGGCTGCCATGATGGCGGCAATTCGTGCTATGCCCAACACGTCGCCTTTTTTTGCTGTGCCTTGCGTTATGATGGCCAGGGTTTCTGGTTTCATCTGGATATTACCGCTGGCAATAGCGATACGATGCGTGTCTTTTTTTTCTGCAACGTCGACCATATGAGCCTGACCTGTGCCGTCAAAATGCGTTAGTCCGTGGTGAATCGCAATGTTAGTCATAGGATGATTTGTTGGTTAAAGTAAAACTAAATCCAAATAAGCGTCACAAGGAAATGGAACGAAACATTTTTTTGAGTATCATAGCACTGTGAAATCAAAACATTCCCTCTCCAGCGCTAAATTATTGCCCCTTGTGGTAATGGCTGCTTTTTGTCTGTCATCAGCGACCATGATGTCCAGGCAGAGTATGGCGCAAAACTTACCAACTTTGGGCGACACCGCGCGCGAAGATTTATCGCCCTTGATGGAGCGCAAGTTAGGCGAGCAAATTATGCAAAACGTGCGGCGCGATCCTGATTATGTCGACGATGGCCCCGTTTCTGAATACCTGAATAAATTAGGTGGCAACTTACTCGAGAAACGGCCAGATGCACGTGGTGAAGCTGCGTATGATTTTCAATTTTTTGCGGTTCGCGATCCGGTATTGAATGCTTTTGCGTTCCCTGGTGGTTTTATCGGTTTTCATACAGGTCTTCTGTTGGCGGCGCAGTCCGAGTCTGAACTTGCCTCAGTGATGGGGCATGAAATTGGACACGTCTCGCAAAGGCACATCGCCCGCATGATCGGTAGCCAGAAACAAGATGTATTGATACCGCTAGCCGCTTTGGTTCTGGCGGTATTGGCGGCGCGATCTAGCCCGGATGCAGCAATGGCTTTGGTGATGGGCGGACAGGGGTTGACTTTGCAAAGGCAGATTAATTTCACCCGCGAATCCGAAAGAGAAGCGGATCGGGTCGGGTTTCAGATCTTGCGCGATGCAGGCTACGACACTGCGGGCATGGTGACTTTCTTCGGCCGTTTACAGTATGCCTCACGTAATTATACGGATAGCGGTCTATCGTTTTTGCGTAGTCACCCGTTGACTAGCGAGCGTATGGCGGATATTCAGGGGCGTATCCAAGAGCAACGATATAAGCAGCATATTGACGGACTTGATTTTTATCTGATGCAAGCACGGGTGCGCGTACTGCAAGACAGCACGACACAAGGCTTGATGGATGCGAAAATTTTTTTTGAGACGCAGATAAAAACCGCACAAGAAGAAGGTGTGCTCAGTGCCGAGTATGGATTGGCTTTTGTCGCGTATAAACAGCACGATTTTGATCAAGCGCTCAAATTGCTGAATCAATTAATTAAGAAAGTGCAGCAATCATCCGCGCAAAAAAAATGGCTCACACAAACCAGTGCATTTGCGAGTCTGGCTATTGATATAAACATAGCGAATAAGCAAACAGACGCGGCGATTACGCTGGCAGAAACGGCGTTACAGGATTTACCTTTAGCACGCGGTATTGTAGTTCAATATGCAGAAGCCTTGATTACGGCCAATCGATCAGAAGATGCCGGTATTTTTTTACGTGATCAGGTATCTTTGTATCGACATGAAGCGGCCTTACAAAATTTGCTGGCGAAGTCATATGAGGCGCAAGGAAAGACGGCGCTACAACATATCGCACTGGCTGAAGCTTATGCCATCGATGGCGCATTGCCCGCGGCTTTGCAACAACTAGAGATCGCCCGGCGTGATCCCGATGTGCAATTTTATGACTTGTCGGTGATTGATGCGCGTGAAAGAGAATGGCAAGAACAGCATCGTGAAGAGCTGCTTTCTGAGAAGAAAAAGAAGTAGGGGAGTGGGAGTATGGCAAATTAAAAAGCGACATTATTGGTGTTGTGTGAAAGCACGTAAAAGGTTTGTAGTGCCGTATCTAGTTCCTTCCCCCTGACCGGGGGAAGGGGCTAAAAGCTAAGCACCACAACGATTTTACGTCAAGGTATTGGAGTCGATTCTCGGCGCGGAAACAAATCCCAATTGATTCATCAGCTGGCTTAATTCTCCGCGTTGAACTTCTATTGTTTTTTTGTGCGGCAAAGAAAACTGAATGCTTAGCGCTACTTCAGTATTCTCTAACCATGCCAACAGTTCTAGATCAGTTGCGGGCTTGCCGTTAACTTGCATCTCGCCCAGACATGCGGCCAAATCCCGATCATCTAGTTGCGCCAGAATTTCACCAGAAATTAAAAATAATTTTCCTTCACTACTTAAGAAAACTTTTTCGATGTCAATCATCGCAACGCCAGTGTGCAGCACAAAGCCATGCTCTGGCGACGTGTGTGCGATATACGGCGCGGCTTCCAGATCGACGTATACGCGTTGTGGGCCATTTTGAAAATACCAGCAACCTTGCTCATCATGTTGATAATTTCGATTGATGAATCCGGTTAGCGTCGCATTGCAGATTTTATCTCCGGGTAAATTTAGCGCCTGTGCTCGCTCGTCGTGCATGCGCCATGCTCCGCGGGCATCCAATGCCAGCCAAGCGTAGCAATGTGGAACGTTTGGCCATTTTTGAAGAGCTGCTTTGACAATCTCATCCATGCGTTTTCACCTCACTTATGTCCTGTTAAAAAAATGTATTATTTTGTTTGACAACCAATTTAAATTTCCTGGCAGCGCTCCCGATATAAAACCAACATGGCCCCCCTGTTTGGGATATTCCAGCGTGACATGCGACGACGCTTTGCGTGGCAAATATTGCGCAGGAAGAAATGGATCATTCTGCGCATTTAACACTAAAGTTGTTACACTGATGTCTTCCAGTATATGTTTTGCACTGGCACGATGCCAGTAATCATTGGTGTCACGATAACCGTGCAAAGGTGCGGTGACCACATTATCAAACTCGTAAAGATTCCTGGCACCAAGCAATTTTTCCCGATCAAATAAGTGTGGGAATTGGTCCAGTTTTTTTAGGCATTTTGGTTTTAAGGTCTGTAAAAAATTGCGCGTGTAAATCATGTTAAAGCCGCTCGATAGCGCTGCGCCGCCGGCAGCTAAATCTAAAGGTGCGGAGATTGCACAAGCAGCATCCACAATATGTGCCTGTTGTTGCGATTCTCCTAGCCATCGCAGAAGTGCATTCCCACCCAATGAAACGCCACAGGCGAAAAATTTCCCATCAGGATTATTGTTGCGGTAGCTAGTTTGAAGTTTTCTGATTACCCAGCCAATTTCTTCTGCGTCGCCAGAATGGTAAAAACGCGGTGCCTGATTTAGTTCGCCCGAACAACCGCGAAAGTGCGGTACCGCGCCAGACCATCTTTTTGATTTTAATAATGCCATTAAAGAGCGCGCGTAATGACTATCGCTCGATCCCTCCAAGCCATGAAACAGCACGACAAACGGTAGTCCTGGCTCACCATCGACAAAATCGACATCGATGAAGTCGCCATCTGGTGTGGCCCAGCGTTCTCTGCGAAAGTTGACTTCTGGTTTTGCTAAGTAAATTGCCGGATAAATAGTTTGTAGATGGCCACCCGGCAACCATCGAGGAGATAAATAATTCATTGCCTAATGGAGTACGCTTGCTTTAAATAAATCTAAAGGCGGATCTCCGGCGGCAGCTGATGCGTGATGCGTGGCAATGCGCCAACCCTGTGGTGTTTTGATATACACATTAGTCGCCAAAATATGCATGTCTTGCGACTTATTTGTTTTGCGCTGAACTTCTTCTATCACGCTGTGTACTGCCGTAAACATATTGTGCATCGCATGCAATTGCATGGGATGAATGTGTACGCTACCTCGTTCAAAAATTGCCTCCCACGAAGCGCGGATTGCTGCATGTCCAACCAGCCTTGGCGCACCCGGATGAACGCAAACGATTTCTTCGTCTTCCGCCCATAGTGCCATCAGTCCCTCAAGATCGGCCTTGCTAATAGCGTCATAGAAGGCGCTTTCTAGCTCATCAGCACTGCCGTTGAATTGTTTTTTTGCGGACATGATTTAATTTGTTTTTGTTAATGCGCCTTGAGCACTGTGCCAGGTGCTAATTTGTATTGCGTTCCGCAATAAGAACAAGTTGCTGCACCATGAGATAGATCGAGATATACCCTTGGGTGTGAAGACCATAAAGGCATGGCTGGATTCGGGCAATGCGCCGGCAAATCCTTAGCTTGCAGTTCTACAATAGCGACGGGGGTGGTGGCTTGCGAAGTTGCGTTCATTTCATTCTCCGGTTTCATCAATATCTTGTGATTTTAACGGATTACGCTGCTATTGAGTCCTCCCTGGAACAACGAAGCCATAAAAAAGCAGTCTTAGGCAATGATTGTGGTTCATCGGTACAATGATGCGCTTTGCCGATATTGGTTGAATCCATGCAAACAGAGATCGACAAGGCTGCCTTCCGAGAAGGGTTAAAAATCGGCATACCTACCTGGTTCGGCGTTGGCGCTTGGGGATTAGTAGTGGGTGTTGCTATGATTAAGGCTGGGCTGACTTTGCCACAAGCTTTTGGCATGACATTTATTGTGTTTGGCGGCTCCGCGCAACTTGCTTCCTTGCCATTAATTGTCGCTCATGCACCGGTCTGGGTTATTTTTGCTACTGCTTTGGTGGTGAATTTACGATTTGTGATTTTTTCCGCAATTTTGGCTCCTCACTTTTACCATCTTCCTTGGCGAACCCGCGCAATAATGGGTTTTTTGAGTGGTGATGTTTCTGTCGCGCTGTTTGTCCAGCGATATCCTGAATATGCTCATGAGCAAGGAAAACTTGCTTATTTAAAAGGCCTGGTTTATCCCAATTGGAGCGCATGGCAAATTGGCTCCGTGATCGGCATTTTACTTGGCAGTCAAATCCCCGCAAGTTGGGGATTGGGCTTTGCTGGCACCTTAGCTATTTTGTGCGTCATGTTGCCATCTGTGATAAATATGGCGGCGGTTGCGGGTGTTGTGGCAGCCGCGGCAGTGGCGATGCTGGCAGCCAAACTCCCCTATAAGCTGGGTTTGCTGATTGCGGTAGTCATCGGCATGGCAGTTGCCATGATGTTCGAAGAGTGGCTAGAAAAAAGACAAGTTAAAAGTAGCGGCAGTATCGAGGACGATCATGAATGATGCTGAAATCTGGCTAATTATCGTCTTATTAGCGGTCGCCACCTTCATTGCGCGCAGCTCGTTTTGGCTGGTGGGACATCGTATTACTTTGCCAAAACGTGTGCAGGAAGCCTTGCGTTATGCACCAGCTTGTGCGCTTGCTGCAATCATCATTCCTGATCTGTTAATAAACAATGGACAAATTCAAATGGGTTTTAACAATCCTCGATTGATAGCGGGGATTGCTGCAACTGCGTTTTTTTTAGTCAAGCGCGATATGTTACTTACAATTATTTTTGGTATGGCTGTGTATACCTATATTCGGCTTGGTTTGTAGTTTTATTACTGATTTTTTTCTTGGTAATGCAAAAACGCTAGTAAAAACGATAGGGATGACTCCCTGTTTTTGTTAAAATACGCGTCTTGCCGCTTCATCTAACAATCGATCTCAACTTCTCTGGCCACTCATTCATGCAATTTATTCGACTCAGCGATCTCATCGCAGCAAATCAGCTTCAAGGTAAACGTGTATTTATCCGTGCAGATCTGAATGTTCCGCAAGACGATAAGGGCAATATCACCGAAGATACGCGTATTCGCGCCTCGGTTCCTGCGATACAGCAAGCCTTAAAAGCAGGCGCGGCTGTGATGGTCACGTCACATTTGGGTCGTCCGACTGAAGGTGAATTTAAGCCAGAAGACAGCTTGGCACCAGTGGCGCAACGCCTATCTGAATTATTAGGCTTGCCGGTAGCGCTGAAACAAAATTGGCTGGAAGGCGTGGATGTCGCTCCCGGACGAGTGGTGTTGCTTGAGAATTGCCGTGTGAATAAAGGCGAGAAGAAAAATGACGACGCACTGTCTCAAAAAATGGCGGCGCTTTGCGACATCTACGTCAACGATGCCTTCGGTACTTCACACCGTGCTGAAGCGACTACGCACGGTATCGCTAAATATGCAGCGATCGCCTGCGCCGGTCCATTGTTATCCGCTGAGCTTGATGCGCTGGGCAAAGCCTTGGGCCATCCGGCTCGTCCTTTGGTGGCGATTGTGGCGGGATCAAAAGTATCTAGTAAGCTGACTATTCTTAAATCATTAGCAGAAAAGGTCGACAATCTCATCGTCGGCGGTGGTATCGCGAATACCTTCATGCTGGCCGCTGGTTTAAACATTGGTAAATCGCTGGCGGAAGCCGATCTGGTGGAAGAAGCCAAGGCGATTATCGACATGATGGCAAAGCGTGGTGCTTCAGTACCTATCCCTACCGATGTGGTTTGCGCCAAAGAATTTTCACCTACGGCGGTAGCTACGGTTAAATCGGTGAATGAGGTTGAAGCCGATGACATGATTTTGGATATTGGCCCCGTCACTTCAGCCGTGTTTGCGGCGCAGATTAAAGAGTCTGGCACGATAGTCTGGAACGGCCCGGTTGGCGTGTTTGAATTCGATCAGTTTGGCAATGGCACCAAGGTTTTGGCCCATGCCATCGCAGAATCTAAAGGTTTTTCGATTGCAGGCGGCGGTGACACGCTGGCGGCAATTGCAAAGTATCAAATTACCTCGCAGGTGGGCTACATCTCAACTGGCGGCGGTGCTTTTCTCGAATTTTTGGAGGGCAAAACCCTACCAGCTGTTGAGATTTTGTTACAACGTGCGGCAAATAAGTAAATAAATTTAGCTCAACCCTCATAACGAAATTGATCAGGAGATCAGATGTCACGCGGAACCAAAATTGTAGCGACAGTAGGCCCAGCTTCGAGCGATTTAGAAACGCTCAAACGCATGTTGAAAGCCGGCGTCAATGTAGTACGTTTGAACTTTTCGCATGGCAAGGCACAAGACCATATTGACCGCGCCGCGATGGTACGCCAGGCAGCAGCTGAATGCGGCCATGAGATTGCGATTATGGCAGATTTGCAAGGCCCGAAAATCCGTATCGGTAAATTTGAAAACGGCCGCATCGACATCGCCGATGGCGACAAATTCATCTTGGATGCAGACTGTACCTTGGGAAATCAGGAACGTGTCGGCCTCGATTACAAAGCTCTGCCACGTGACGTAAAGCCACATGATATTTTGCTGCTCAATGATGGTTTGATTGTGATGATCGTCGATAAAATTATCGGTAACGAAATTCATACTACCGTCAAAATCGGTGGCGAACTCTCCAATAACAAAGGGATCAATCGTCAGGGCGGTGGTTTAACCGCACCTGCATTGACCGCCAAAGACATGGAAGACATCAAAACAGCGATGTCGTTTCAAGCCGATTATGTGGCAGTGTCTTTCCCTAAAAATGCTACAGACATGGAAATGGCGCGTCAATTATCGAATATCGCCGGTGAGCCATACGGCCACAAGCCAATGATGATCGCTAAAATTGAACGCGCTGAAGCGATCCCGTTATTGCAAGAAATTCTCGATGCTTCCGACGGCATTATGGTGGCCCGTGGAGACTTAGCGGTAGAAGTCGGCAATGCTGCCGTACCAGCCTTGCAAAAGCGCATGATCAAGATGGCACGTGCGTCAAATAAACTGGCAATCACTGCAACGCAAATGATGGAATCGATGATCGTTAATGCCGTACCAACTCGTGCTGAAGTGTCGGACGTGGCGAACGCGGTATTGGATGGCACTGATGCTGTCATGACCTCAGCGGAAACAGCTTCCGGTAAATACCCGGTAGAAACGGTCGAGGCGATGGCGTCGATTTGTGTTGAGGCTGAAAAGTTTCAAGAATGCAAACTCGATGCGGATTTCCTGAATATTACCTTTACACGCATCGATCAATCCATCGCCTACGGCGCTTTATTTACGGCCTATCATCTACGTGTAAAAGCAATTGTTGCCCTGACCGAATCTGGTTCTACCGCGCTGTGGATGAGCCGCCATAATATCGATATTCCTTTAATTGCATTAACGCCAAGTGTTGCTACCCAACGTAAGCTTGCCTTGTATCGCAACGTGCAAGCCTTTAAAATGCCGTATTCAACTGACCGCGATGCTGTGCTGAAGTCTGTGGAAGACCTTTTGCAAGGCCGTGGTGTCGTCAATAAAGGCGACACGATGGTGGTTACATGGGGTGAACCTATGGGCCAAGTTGGCGGCACCAATGCGATGAAGATCGTCAAGTTTGGCGATAACTGATTTTTAATTGACCCTCTGGAGTAACTTATGTCTCTCGTATCTATGCGTCAACTGCTCGATCATGCTGCTGAAAATGCTTACGGCCTTCCTGCCTTTAATGTCAATAATTTGGAACAAATTACGGCCATTATGGAAGCCGCGCATGAAGTCGGTTCGCCCGTCATCATGCAAGCGTCTGCCGGTGCGCGCAAATATGCGGGAGAACCTTTTTTACGTCATCTGATTGAAGCCGCAGTCGAAGCTTATCCGCATATTCCCGTGGTAATGCATCAGGATCATGGCCAATCTCCGGCTGTGTGTATGGCGGCGATTAAGTCGGGTTTTACTTCAG
>JANYFV010000332.1 GCA_025359635.1 Undibacterium sp.
ATGGTCTGCCGCAACCTTACTGGCGCCGCCCGCGACTATTAGGCCCGTCACCTATGACGCCAAATGGAACGGCATTGATCTGGGCATTCTTCGCGCGTCAACGGCCATGATCCGCTGCTTAGGGACGCGCGGATTTAACCGTCATCCCCGAATGATTTAGTCGGGGATCCAGTCTTCTAGCTACTTTGTGCGAAGCACGACTACTATGTCGCTTCGCGAATAGATAGAAAACTGGATCCCCGCATTCGCGAGGATGACGAAATCGAATAACTCCGTGCTTCCTTAGGGTATTTCAGCCACACTAAGCGCGCATGTTTTCTGGCGAGCGCCGAAGCGGCTACTAGCGGGTGCAAAAAGTCTGTCGGCGGGAAATGCTTTAACCGATAATTTGGTAGTTTTTTTGGGAAGTATCCGACTATGAATAATGCCTCACCATCTCCCTCATTGCTTACGCCACAAGCATTATTTGGCTGGCGGCGGGTGCGTGTCGTGCTGCTTGCATGCCTGGTTCTTGCTCTGCTCTGGCTGCCCATCTTCCAGTCATCATGGGTGTTGCCACCGGTTCGGCTGCTGTTTGTTGGCTTGGTTCAGTTGTTGGTTTTTGGCGTATTCGAGCGTTGGCCACGACAACTGCCAAGCTGGATGGCGCGCTGGGTATTACAAGTTGCCGCGGTGGCGATTGTAGTGCCCTTCGCGACGGCATTCATCTATTCGCTGACCACATTCTCTAGTCCAAGTGTCTGGTCGCTTGATTCCAAAAAATTGTTTGGCTTTGGGTTGTTGACCGCTGCAGGTCTGTTAATTTCACCATGGATCGCGATGTCGGCGCTGTATCGCCATATCAGTGGCCAGGCGCAAAGACAGGCACTATCGTTTGAGTTGGAGCGCAGCGAATTCGCCCGCGACTCGCTAGATTCTCGCCTGCGTCTATTGCAGGCACAAGTGGAGCCGCATTTTCTGTTTAATACACTGGCGAATGTCCGCGAGTTGGTCGATTCCGGATCGTCTCAAGCGTCGGCAGTTCTCAATAGCCTGATCGCCTATCTACGTGCCGCAGTTCCTAATCTGAATGACGCCGCCAGCACGCTTGGACAAGAACTTGATTTGGTACGCGCCTACCTCGAATTAATGCATATGCGCATGCCAGACCGTTTGCAATTCACATTAGACGTTGACGACGCAGCATTGCTCATCAAGTGTCCGCCGATGACGCTACTTACTTTGGTGGAAAACGCCGTGCGCCACGGGATAGACCCTAGCGAGGAGGGCGGGCAGATAGCTGTCACTGTGCGATTAGAAGGTGAGCGCTGTCTCGCACTAGTCGTTGACACTGGTGTCGGCCTTGGTCAGGGTAATCAGGGCAGCCATGGCAGTCATGGACTAGGTACTGGATTGTCTAACTTGCGCGAACGTCTGCAATTGATATTTTCTGGTGATGCGCAGTTGAGTCTGGCAGCAAGCAAGCCGCATGGCTTTAGTGCCGAACTCAACTTCCCTGCTGAACTCAATTTGCCAACCAGGAGCGCATCATGACAGCAGTACGTCCTACCGCATTAATCGCCGACGACGAACCCTTGTTGCGTAGCTCCTTGACGCGCATGCTGGCCGAAGCCTGGCCTGAATTAGAGATAGTGGCGCAGGCACGCAATGGGCGCGAAGCTGTCGAACAATACAAGGCCTTACAACCGACGGTATGTTTTCTCGATGTGCATATGCCAGGCATTTCCGGCGTTGAAGCAGCACGCCAAATCGGTCGCGGTGCCCATTTGGTATTCGTCACTGCCTACAGCGAGTATGCGGTAGAAGCATTTGCCCAAGGTGCGCTTGATTATCTGGTGAAACCGGTTGATGCTGCTCGTCTGGCCGACACGGTCGCGCGGGTACGCGAACGGCTTGGCGCGGCGCAGCCCGCACCCGACATCGAGATGTTGCTCGATAAATTGGAGGCGCGGCTACAAAAGAAAACTGCCCCCGAGCCACTACGCTGGATTAAGGCCATGGTCGGCCAGTCACTTCGGATGATTCCTGTTGATCAGATTGATTTTTTTCGTTCGGATGAAAAATATACCTTGATTGCCTGGCGTGACGATGAGGGAAAAACGGGCGAAGCCTTAATCCGAACCTCGCTTAAGGACCTGCTCGATCAACTCGACGGCAGCCACTTTATCCAAGTGCACCGCTCAGTGGTGGTGAATATCAATATGGTCGACCATGTCACGCGTGGTGAAAACGAAACGGCCACCGTCTACATAAAGGGACGTACTGAAAAACTGCCGGTCAGCCGTAGTTATTCACACCACTTCAGGCAGATGTAAATTACCGGTGGCTGTTTAGCCTCTATGAAACGATCGCGAACATGTGACGACCGATGAGACCCTGGGTATCGCAGGTGAGGAGAACTTGGGTAAACAGGCTGGCGATTTCTGTACCGAGTTCCCGCACAAACTTGGCAATGGTGGTGAACTGCGGGGCACTGTCGCCGGAGATGGCCATGAATAATACGTTCTCTCGACAGGCTCTTTCAATCGCACGGCTGGAGATCATGCCACGACTATAAGCGAGTAAGACAATCTTGAGCATCACGGCAGGTGCATAGGCGGGGGCACCGGTGTCATCGTTCTTGTAGCGGGTATCAAAACGGGATAAATCG
>JANYFV010000093.1 GCA_025359635.1 Undibacterium sp.
TACCATTCTGCCCATGCATCAGTAGAATAAGTTTCACCTTCCAAGGCAACGACTTGCTTAATGGTCAGATTGTATTTTTTTGCGAAAAGGAAATCGCGTTCATCATGCGCCGGCACGCCCATGACCGCGCCATCGCCATAAGTGATCAGCACATAATTGCCGACCCAGACTTCAACCTGCTCACCGGTCAAGGGATGCGTAACGAACAAGCCAGTTGGCTGGCCTTCTTTTTCACGCAGGGCCAATTCTGCTTCTGTTGTACCGCCCTTTTTGCATTCTTCGATGAACGCCGCCAAGCCAGGATTACTCGCAGCGGCATGCGTTGCCAATGGATGTTCTGGTGCGACGGCACAAAAGGTCACGCCCATGATGGTGTCGGCACGGGTCGTGAACACGTACATTTTGCCGTCTTGAATCAAGGCGCCGTTGGCATCCTTGATGTCATGTGTGAAGGCGAAGCGTACGCCTTCGGATTTGCCTATCCAGTTTTCTTGCATCAGGCGCACCCGTTCTGGCCAGCCCGACAGATAATTTGGATCTTCCGGGTTGGCGACGGCGGACAATAACTCTTCAGCGTAATCAGTAATATTCAGGTAATAGCCTGGAATTTCGCGCTTCTCGACCAAAGCACCAGAGCGCCAGCCACGGCCATCGATCACTTGCTCATTAGCGAGCACGGTTTGATCAATCGGGTCCCAGTTAACCACTTGAGTACGGCGTTCACAAATGCCAGCTTCCAACATCTTCAGGAACAGCCATTGGTTCCATTTGTAGTATTCAGGCGAACAGGTGGCGATTTCACGCGACCAATCGATCGCCAGGCCCATTGCTTGCATCTGGGTCTTCATGTAGGCGATATTGTCGTAAGTCCATTTGGCGGGCGGCACCTTATTTTTGATCGCGGCGTTTTCTGCTGGCAGACCAAAAGCATCCCAACCCATAGGCATCAGGACGTTATACCCATTCATGCGCAACTGGCGCGCCAGCATGTCGTTGATGGTGTAATTGCGTACATGACCCATATGCAGTTTACCCGATGGATATGGCAGCATCGAGCAGGCGTAGTATTTACCTTTTGGGAAACGTGTATCGTTTTCCACCGCCTTGTAGGCGTCAATTTTCTTCCAATGGGATTGCGCAGATTGCTCGACTTCAGATGGGGTATATTTTTCTTGCATGACGGCTCAATAGTGGCGAATAGTAACGAATAATGACAAATACGGATAAATGCGAGGAATTACTTGGAACCTGAGATTATAACTGGTTCAGAGGGAATTCCAGAAGTTGGAATGCCGGGGCAAACTCTATTTTTTGCCGGTTTGGGATGGGTTAACATCCGTGATAAAGCCAATTTTACTTAATCCTTGCGCCTGAGCCGCTGCCATCACTTGCGCAATGACTTCATAACGGGTTTCTTTATCGGCGCGCAACTGCAATTCTGGCTGGGGATTTTTTTTAGACAATAACGCCAAACGAGTATCCAGATCTATAAAATTTAACGATTCATACTCCAGATACAATACGCCTTTGGCATCAATAGAAAGCGTAATCGTTTGCGCATTTTGCGGCACTGCAGCCGATTGCGCTATCGGCAAATCAAGCTTGACCGCATGATTAATCAGTGGTGCTGTAATCATGAAAATCACCAGCAAAACCAGCATGACATCGACCATTGGTGTCACATTGATATCCGACATCGGCGCCATCGCCTTAGCCGATTGACTAAATCGCCCGAATGTCATCAGGACGCCTTGATCAAATGTGCATGCAAATCGTAAGCAAATGCATCTAACTCGGCAAGTGTAATTCTGTTGATACGATTAAACGCGTTGTAAGCCAGAACCGCTGGTATCGCCACCAGCAAACCCATCGCTGTCATGATCAATGCTTCGCCAACTGGACCGGCAATTTGTTCTAGCTGCACCGAACCCGATAGTGCAACCGTGGTCAATGCGTGATAAATGCCCCAGACAGTGCCGAGCAGGCCGACAAAAGGTGCAGAAGCACCTATGGAGGCGAGTAAACTTAATCCCGCTTCAAGTTTGACAATAATATGATTCATTTGCTGTCGGAGAACTCGCGTAACAATATCTGACGTTGAAGATTCTGCGTTCAAAGTCCGCACATTTTTATCAGCATCTATTGCTTTCATCCCTTCCCGGGCCATGGGCGTAAAAATATTTTCTTTATCTTTTTCCTCAAGCAATGCGACAGCGTCTTGTATCGTTGGTGCTTGCCAGAAAGCCTGCACCGTAGGGGCTGCACTTCGAACACGCCAGAACGACCATGCCTTTGACAGTATGGTGTACCAACTCGTCAAGGACATCACCAGTAAAACATAAAAAACCAAATGACTGGCTTCATCTACTTGCGTCCAATAAGCTGAAATAGCAGATGGCATGTCATGGCTTTCAGAAAAGCAAAATTAATTCAGGCCCAGCACATCAAACATATCAAACAGCCCGGTTTTTTTATCTGCCAAAAAACGCGCTGCGCGCAGACTTCCGTGCGCGTATGTGACACGACTGGACGATTTATGGGTAATTTCTACACGCTCACCGATGCCGGCAAACAGCACAGTGTGATCACCAACAATATCACCGCCGCGAATGGTGGCGAATCCTATTGAAGATGGATCACGCTCCCCTGTGACACCTTCGCGGGAAAACACGCCAACTTCATTTAAATCGCGTCCCAATGCATCAGCGATGACTTCACCCATTTTTAAGGCGGTACCTGATGGCGCGTCGACTTTATGTCGGTGATGTGCCTCGATGATTTCGATGTCATAACCATGAGAAAAACTCTTCGCCGCCATTTCCAGCAACTTCAAAGTGACATTCACACCGACACTCATATTTGGCGCAAAGACGACGGCTGTTTTCTCGGCTGCTGCGGCAATCGCTGCCTTACCTGCCTCATCAAATCCTGTCGTACCAATAATCATCTTGATGCCATGCGCGGCACAATAATCCAGATGTTTCAGCGTGCCTTCTGGGCGAGTAAAATCAATCAAAAAATCTGAATTGACTAATGCCTTGGCAAGATCAGATTCAATCAGGATGCCATTTGACTTGCCTAAAAACAAACCTGCATCAGTACCGATAGAGGGCGATTCAATTACATCCAAGGCTCCCGTCAACACGGTATCTTCTGAGGAGGTAATTGCCTCGATTAACATCTTCCCCATGCGCCCGGAAGCACCGGCTACTGCGATTTTTAAGGGTGTCATTGGTGTCAATATTACTGCCATATTTTGTACCTTATTATTTTTTCGCTGGAGTTTCGCTAATCGGGGTAGATTCCGCCTTGATCAAAATTGCAGACTCGGTAATATGTGCGAGATATTCTTTCTCGCTCGGCAATTTACCGCCTTCGAAATGTGCGACGGTATTATTTTTGAATGTAATCGACAAACGACTCGTGATTAACTCACCATTTGGTTTCAACAAACGGAAGGGATAATCCCAGCGATCTTCGTGGAACATATCGGTTAACAAGGCTGTTCCGAGCAAAAAGCGCACTTGCTCACGCGTCATGCCCTCTTTTAGTTGCGATACCATTTCCTGAGAAATAAAATTTCCCTGTTGAACCGTGATTTTATACGGCGATATATAGCTCCAAAACTTATTTAAGCCTGTAGGAGCAATCACTTTCGTGTCGCTAGTTTCCGTTTGTACGGCAGGTGCACTCGACGCAATAGGCGCATTTGAGGCACAGGCCGACAAGAAAATAGCTGAAACCAGAGTGGCAAATCCACCAATTTTGTTGCGGGACATTTTATTTATTAACAATCGCATAAAAACCTCAATATATTGAGCAACACTGTAGGGTCCGCAAAGATCATATAAGATGGCAATATAATTATAAGCAGACGCCAAAACCCTATATCATAAAGCACATAGCACTCTTTTTATCAAAAACATGACGAATACGACTTCAAACTTAAAATCCAGCGGCCTGAAGGCGACTTTGCCGCGCCTCAAAATTCTGGAAATCTTTCAGAGCAACGAGGTACGTCATTTGACAGCAGAAGATGTGTATAAGATCCTGCTCAATGAAAATATGGATGTTGGACTTGCTACGGTGTATCGCGTACTGACGCAATTTGAACAAGCTGGCTTATTAAATCGCAATCATTTTGAATCTGGAAAAGCCATTTTTGAACTAAATGAAGGATCACACCATGATCATTTGGTTTGCCTGGATTGTGGCAAAGTGGAAGAATTTTTTGATGAGCAAATAGAAAAAAGACAAAACCTAGTGGCAAAAGAACGCGGTTTCAGTATTGCAGAGCATTCTTTGGCGATATACGGCAACTGCACAAAAGCCAATTGCGACCACAAAAATCGCAAATGAGTGTCGCGACTTATATTTAAGCCGTCGCGTCGCGATTTAAACGAATTTTAATTGCTACTTGCTGGACAGTATCCAGCACTTTTTTTG
Source organism: Undibacterium sp. (assembly GCA_025359635.1). Classification (GTDB taxonomy): domain Bacteria; phylum Pseudomonadota; class Gammaproteobacteria; order Burkholderiales; family Burkholderiaceae_D; genus Undibacterium. Next base: position 4,447 of record JANYFV010000093.1, read on the forward strand.
CATTAAATGGCTTGATGATATAGCCGCTAATACCGGCTTTGACTACTTCAGTTACTGTTTCCTGATCTTTGTTCGCTGTTACCATCAGAATGGAAACATCGGATGAAACTAGTCTGATACTCTTTAGAGCTTCTATGCCACTTACTTTTGGCATGATGACATCTAGCAAAACTATATTGGGCTTGAGCTTAGTCACCATTTCCAGCGCAACATCGCCGTCAGTTGCTTCACCAATTACGTTGTAATCGTCACTTCTTAAAATCACGCGCAAGGTTTCGCGCGTCATATCATTATCATCTACGATGAGAATAGAAATATCTTTATTGTTTGCCATAAATTTCGTGTAATTACGTTTAGTGACTAAGTGCGTTTGATAGGAGTTTGGCGGTAATATCAACTATCGGTATTACTCGTTCATAAGCCATACGAGTCGGTCCGATGACCCCCAAAGTACCAACAATTTTACCATTAATCTCATAGGGAGCAGTGACAATACTCATCTCTTCCATGGGTACCAATTGCGATTCGCCACCAATAAAAATCTGCACGCCAGAGGCTTTACTTGACACATCGAGCAATTGCATTAAGCCGGTTTTTTGCTCAAACATATCAAACAACTTGCGTAGCGACCCCATATTTGATGATAAATCCGCTACATTTAATAGATTACGCTCACCGGATATGACAACTTCATCCGATTGGTCCGCCATAGCATCGCTGCCCGCCTCTACTGCGGCTTGCATCAGACTAGCCATATCATCACGCAATTGACGTAATTCGTGATTAATGCGCTGCCTTGCATCTTCAAAGGTAAGCCCGCCAAAATTTTGATTCAGATAATTGGCAGCCTGCACCAATTGAGATGGAGTGTAATCAACTTCAGTTAATAACAAACGATTATGCACTTCACCGGTTGGCGCAACTACCACAAGTAAAATACGTTTTTCAGACAATCGCAAAAATTCGACTTGCTTGAAAATAGACTCTTGTCTGGCGGTCATAACTACGCCGGCAAATTGCGACAAGGAAGAGAGAACTTGCGCGGCATTTGCAATAATTTTTTGTGGCGAGCCAGAGAGATAGCGCGATTGCATACGTGTCTCTAAAGCCGCTTCGTCAATTGCTTGCACCGTGAGAAGTTGGTCTACGAACATGCGATAACCACGAGGTGTAGGCACTCTACCAGCTGAAGTATGAGGACTGGCGACGAATCCCATTTGCTCAAGATCTGCCATTACATTACGTATTGTGGCTGGCGATAAATCCAGACCCGACAAAGTGGACAAGGCACGAGATCCCACTGGTTGTCCGTCAACAATGTAACGCTCGACCAAGGCCTTGAGTAAAGTTTGTGCTCGAATATCTAGTTGCATAAGTCTATTTTAAGCGCGCATTGAAAAAAATAACATCACATTCTCGGGCTAAGATTTATCTCTCTTTTATTCCAATTAGCAGTTACAAGAACTTTATAACTTCCTGTAAATTAGCTACGATTGCATCTGGTCGAACATGGCTATGTCGCGTTTGCTGTAAGTCTACATGATGTCGATTCATCCACACACCTTGCATCCCCACTTGTTGTGCGCCATGCACATCAAGTAACAAATCATCACCCACAACCATAACTTGATCAGGCGTTAAATTAAGCTCGGCACATGCCGCCATAAAAATTCTTGGATCTGGTTTTGCGCAACCAAAACTATGTGCCGCCAATGACACTTTAAAATACCCAGAAATACCTATGACCTGAAGATCGGCAAAGCCATTCGAGACTGTGCCCAAAACAACATGCTCGCTCAATTCGGACAAAGCTGGCAAGACATCCTCATACAAAGTGACCTGATTACGCGCGTTGGCGAACACTGCCATCGCTTGACGCGCTTTTTCCGGGTCTTCGCCCAACTCGGCAAAAACATTACTGAGTAAAGTGTGTCTCAGCGCCCATAAATCGTACTCAAAACGTGGATTGGATTTGATCAAGTCAATTCTACTGGCTCGTAGCTGTTCAATAGAATAATATTGCACCACATTTGGCGTGTGTATCGCCAACCAATCGTAAAGTGTCGATTCAGCATGTTGAATCACGGGCGCCACTGGCCACAAGGTCTCATCCAAATCTAATAACACTGCCTTTATCCGCATACTTATTCACTTTTCTTGTTCAAAACTGCGCTAATTATGTTCTAATCTTGTTCACCCATGCGACCTATCCTAGTACTTTATGACTTCTTCTGCAAAAACTATCGCACTAGTCGGTAAGTACAATGCCCCAGGCATTACCGAATCCATCGTTGAACTCGCCAATTTTTTAGAATTGGCTGGACATACTGTGGTGTTTGAATCTGAAACCGCACTGAATATGGAGCTGCAAGATTTTAGCGTCATGGCGGCGCCCGAAATAGGCAAACACGCCGATGCCGCCATTGTCATCGGTGGCGATGGCACCATGCTAGGCATTGCAAGACAGTTAGCCCCATACGACGTTCCACTGATAGGCATCAACCAAGGACGCCTTGGTTTCATTACCGATATTCCACTCGATGGCATGATCGCGGCAGTCACCGCAATACTGAACGGGAAATACGTCGCTGAGCAGCGCAGTTTACTGCAAGCGATCGTGGTAAGGGACGGCAACCAGATCTTCAGCGGTATGGCATTTAACGATATCGTTGTGTCGCGCGGTGCAGGCTCTGGCATGGTTGAATTAAGCGTCGACGTCGACAATCATTTTATGTACAACCAGCGCTCAGACGGCTTGATCGTCTCGACGCCAACTGGCTCGACCGCGTATGCCCTATCTGCTGGCGGCCCATTATTGCACCCCAATTTATCCGGCATCGTCATGGTGCCAATCGCACCGCACGCCTTATCGAATCGACCTATCGTCTTATCCGATTCCAGCGAAATTTGTATCGAAATTGTTGCCGGGCGCGACATGAGCGTTAATTTCGACATGCAGTCTTTTGCCAGTTTACTCACCAAAGATCGCATCATCATCAATCGATCCGCGCATACAGTCACTTTTTTACATCCAGAAGGCTGGAACTACTACGACACCTTGCGTGAAAAACTGCACTGGAATGAGTATCCCTCTGTTGAAGGTGCTTTACGTTAAAATGCTGGCTGCAGTTTCCGACTACTCTTTTACTTTTTAATCTGCCTCTATGCTGCGCACGCTTGCCATTCGTGATTTCGTTATCGTCGATGCGATAGAACTAGAATTTTCTACCGGGTTCACTGTTTTTACCGGAGAAACCGGCGCCGGAAAATCCATCCTGATCGATGCCCTGGCATTGGCATTGGGCGGCCGTGGCGATGCCAGCATGGTACGTGAAGGCGCTGCTAAAGCCGATATCTCGGCAGAATTTTCTGTCAATGAAACTACCGCCGTCTGGCTGGCAGAAAATGACTTTTCGGGTGAAGATACTGAACTCATACTAAGACGTGTCGTCGACAACGCTGGCCGTTCTAAGGCTTATATCAATGGCATCACTGCCACCGCAGCTCAGCAACGCGCGCTGGGTGATCTCTTGGTCGACATACATGGTCAACACGCCCATCAAGCACTGCTAAAAACCGATGCGCAACGCGCCTTACTCGACATGCAAGGCGGCCTGTTATCCACCGTACAAAATGTGAACTCTTTGTTCCGGCAGTGGAAAAAACTCAGTTCGCAACGCGAAGAGTTTGAGAAGAATGCTAAAAATATTCTGCTAGAACGAGAACGTTTGGAATGGCAAGTTAACGAACTGGAAAAACTCCAGATTAAACCGGGTGAGTGGGAAGCGATTAGCCATGAACATAGCAGATTAGCGCATGCGGCAAGCTTACTCGAAGGTGCGCAGGAAGCGGCAGATGTCATCTCTGAATCGGACCAGCCTATGCTATCAAGGCTCTCGTCCTTGCAGCAAAAATTATTGAAACTCCAGAGTTTTGATGCAGCCTTAAAACCCGTTACCGATGCGCTTGATTCGGCGCGCATTAATTTACAAGAAAGCGCCTACGCACTTAATGATTATCTGGGGCGCGTCGAGCTAGATCCAAGGCGCTTACGCGAGCTTGAAGCACGAGTGGAAATTATCCATTCAACCGCACGTCGTTTTTATGTCGCGCCAGAATTACTGCATCAAGAATTTGCCACGCTGTCGGCGCAATTACTCCAACTGTCCGATGTCTCGGATATGGATGCACTCAAAGTAAAGGAAGCCAAGGCCTACCAGGAATATCTGAAAGTGGCGCAGCAACTGAGCAAATCACGCAGTATCGTCGCCTCAGATTTAGGTAATGCAGTAACGCTTGCGATGCAAGATCTCAGCATGACGGGTGGCGCGTTTAGTATCGCCTTGCAAGCATGTGAAGCCAGCTCTACCGGATTAGAACAAGTTGAATTTTTAGTCGCTGGGCATGCCGGCGTACAAGCGCGAGCATTGGCCAAAGTGGCCTCAGGTGGTGAACTGGCACGGATTTCACTGGCGATCTCGGTAATTACTTCGTGCGCCACCGCGACGCCAACTTTGATTTTTGATGAAGTCGATAGCGGCATCGGTGGTGGTGTGGCAGAAGTAGTCGGCCGCCTGCTAAAACGATTAGGGCAAGACCGCCAGGTATTGTGCGTCACCCATTTGCCGCAAGTGGCGAGTCAGGCCAACCAACATTTTCAAGTCAGCAAACTCAGTGAAGGCGGGAAAACTGTCTCGAATATCGACGGCCTGGATAACAAGCAACGCGTCGAAGAAATCGCACGCATGCTGGGCGGTATAGAAATCACCTCGACCACCCGCAAACACGCCAGAGAATTACTCGCTTCGTAAATCGTAAACAAGCCACTATGCCATTCCTAAAAGAACCCGAATATACCCACGGGAAAATAGCCAAAACCGCGGTCGTCTTAATTAATCTCGGCACACCAGATGCACCGACTACCACAGCGGTCAGGCGCTATCTAAAAGAATTTCTCTCTGACCATCGCGTCGTGGAAATTCCGCGGGTAGTTTGGTGGTTGATTCTGAATTTAATTATTCTTCCGTTTCGCTCAAGTAAATCAGCGGAAAAATACGCTTCAATCTGGAGTAAGGATGGATCGCCACTAAAAATTCATACTGAAAAACAGGCAATGCTATTGCAAGGATATTTAGGGGAGCGCGGCCATGATGTACGTGTGGTGTATGCGATGCGTTATGGCTCCACCAATATCCCCGAAGTGCTGACTAAATTGAAAACCGAGGGTTACGATCGCATACTCATTTTACCCGCCTACCCGCAATATTCCGCCACCACTACTGCTTCAAATTTTGATGCTGTGGTTGGCCATTATCAGCAAGTAAGGAATATTCCTGAATTGCGTTTTATCCGGAATTACCACGATCACGCGGCCTACATACAAGCCTTAAAGCACTCCATTCTGCACTATTGGCAAAGCAATAGCCGACCAGAAAAACTAGTCATGAGTTTTCACGGCCTGCCCAAAGCCTTTCTGTTGCGTGGTGACCCGTATCACTGCGAATGCTATAAAACCGCACGACTGTTAGCCGAACAATTAGGTCTCAATAAAGATCAATATATGGTTACTTTTCAGTCGCGTCTTGGCCGCGCAGAATGGTTGCAACCATATACGGCACCGAGCGTCCAAGCACTGGCGAAACAAGGCCTGAAACGGATTGATGTGGTGTGCCCGGGATTCATCGCTGATTGCCTGGAAACCCTGGA